>NZ_FSRC01000002.1:600000-900000 GCF_900129785.1 Algoriphagus halophilus | reverse complement strand
CAATTCCCGCTTCCTTTAGAATAGTTATTCCTTTTCCCCCAACCAAAGGATTGGAATCTACGGCAGCAATGACAACTCTTCCCACCTTCATTTCCACTAATAAATTGGCGCAAGGAGGAGTTTTTCCATAATGGGAGCAGGGCTCCAAAGTCACATAGGCAGTTGCGCCCTCTATTAGTTTGGAATCCTTGACATCATTTACCGCATTAACCTCCGCATGGGCCTCCCCATATTTCCGATGGTATCCTTCCCCAATAATAAAATCCTCTTTCACAATCACACATCCCACCATAGGGTTTGGACTTACATTCCCTCTCCCTAATTCAGCAAGCTCCAAAGCTCTTTGCATGTAGAGTTCATCGCTCATACTAAGGCTTCAGTTTTAGGGTTACCAAATCCAAGGAATTTGTTTCTCTAGCCACTACTTCCACATTGTGAATTACAGTATCTGCAAAAGACTCATTTTTGGGATCAAAGTAAAGTGAATAGGTTCCCTCAGGAAGTCTAAAATTATAGGTTCCAGAACTGTTGGTATGTGTACTTATTGAATCCCCATCTAGAATTGCATAAACGGCCGGCTGCAAAGCAGTTGGGCTAACAACTCCAGTAATTTCTCCTGTTCCTGCGCCTTTATACGCTTTTATGATAGGGTTCAATTCCAAAGACAATGGTGCTTCACCTATGACTTTTATAGATTTTTCAAGATCAAAATCCAATACGATATCATAGGAAAACCCTTGCTCAATATCCAATTCTATTTCAATGGGAACTTCATTGGAGGCAGATTCTGCCAAACTCATAGAATACCTTTTTTCATCTAAATAGAGAAAATATTCATCTCCCAATCTCATGGTCAAACCCAATACCTTTCCATTAGGTAATTCATCCCTACCTAATAAAAGGGCTTCGCCACCAACCAAGGAACTCACTTCAATTTTTTTATCTCCAGGAGCGTAAGGAAGAAAAAAGGTTTCAATCATTCCATCTTCTCTTCCGGATTTGATCAACTCTACATCTACCCCTTGGACCTCCACAAAAACAGAATCCCATTGGGCCGGTGCGTCTATCAGAATAAGGTTCAGCAAACCTTTTGGGTTCGAATCAAATTCGCTACACCCCCAAAAGCATAGAATTATCAGGACAATTAAGAAATTAAAAACGCTGCTTTTCACTTTACAAATTTAGCCTAAAAGTAGTCAAAATATAGGCTTTGAAAGACAGATCAAAAAATCATAAAAAAAAGCCGGTCGAAACCGGCTTTCAATATTTATTCTTCTATTGGTAAAAGTGTTATCGGATCAAGCGTCAATACCACGCCTTCCTCTACTACTACATTCTCTACCACCAATACTTGGTATCCTTCATTTGGAGTAAACGTAATAGTATAGACTCCATCATCCATTCCAAGCATTTTGAAGTTACCGTTGTCATCGACAAATGTATTGTACTCATCATCACCTTTTTGGGCATTCACTGCCACAGGTTGAGCTTCTGCTGGGAACACTTGACCCATTACGCCAGAAGCTGCTTCTTCCATGTATGCTCTTAATACAGGTTTCAAATTGATGTTTCCTGAGTTTCCTGCCACTACGATAGATTTAGCAACGTCAAAGTCAATCACTAGATTATAGCTCATTCCTCCTTGGATATCTTCATCTACCTTAATTTTCAATCCACTTTGCTGAGCACTTGGAGTATTCAAATCAGAACGTACTCCATCTTTGACAACATAATTATCATCTCCGAGCACCAATCGCAATTGATCGATTTCACCTTCAGGAAAATCTTCCGAACCAATAAATAAGGAATTTTCTCCTGTTAGGTCCATCAAATTCACGTAGGGGCTAGCTTCATCGTAAGGAATTTCTATCCAATCAGATTCATTCCCATCATCATCATCATCATTGCCTTGAGCATCATCATCCATGGAATCATCATCTGCTTTAACCCTGATTGCAAGCACTTCAATCCAAACTTCGTCGAAATCTCCAGGTGCATCTACCAAGTAAAAATTTACTCTGGCGTTTCCTCCATTTAGAGTTTCATCATCATTGGAGCATGCAACAGCAAAAAGCATTACTCCAAGCAACATCAAATAATTAAATAGATTCTTCATCTGTAAATTGTTGGGTTAGTTTGACCGGACAAGGTCCAATGTCCATGCCAATTTACAATTTTAGATTTTTAAACGGAATATAAAAGTAGCTTGTTATTTTTGGGGATGATGAAATGGGAAAAGTTATTGGCCAGGGGCAGATTTGGAGATGAGCCCGGTTTTATTCCAACTCAAATAACAAGAAGTGAATTCGAAGTTGATTATGATAGGATCATTTTTTCTGCTCCTTTTCGAAACCTACAGGATAAGACACAGGTCTTTCCTTTACCCGAACAGGCTTTTGTACACACTCGTTTAACGCATAGCCTAGAAGTATCAAGCGTAGGAAGGTCATTAGGTAAGTCTGCTGGGGAATTTTTATTGGAAAAGTACCCTAATCTGCAAAAAACAGGGATTTCAGCATATGAAGTAGGAGCGATAGTAGCTGCTGCTGCCTTGACTCATGATATTGGAAATCCACCTTTTGGACATGCAGGAGAAGAAGCCATTTCCGATTTTTTTAAATTTCATGATACCGGAAAATGTTGGGAATCACATGTAAGAGGTGAACAGTGGGCAGACCTTTGCAACTTTGAGGGTAATGCACAGGGATTCAGAATGTTAGTTTCAAAATCCAATGGACTGAAACTCACTTATGCTACGCTAGCTGCATTTACTAAATATCCTAGACCTAGCTTTATTCCACATCGGGATATCGCAAGAAGAAGTCAGAAGAAATATGGCTTTTTTATCAATCAACTGGTTGATTTTGAGCAAATGGGAAACTTTTTGGGAATGGAGAAATCCAGCCCGGAATGTTGGTTACGACATCCCTTGGCATTTTTGGTAGAAGCGGCCGATGACATATGCTACAGCATTATTGATTTGGAAGATGGATGTACTCTAGGACTGGTTAGTTTTGAAGAAACTGTCAAGCTTTTAGCTCCTATTTTAAAAGATAAATTTGATCCGAAAAAATTGAAAAATCGGACCAATTCTCAAAACTTGGGAGCCTTAAGGGCATTGGCAATCGGAGAGTTAATCCGTGAAACTGTAGAAGTTTTTGCACAGTATGAGGAGAGCATGTGCAAGGGAAACTTTGACAAAGCATTGACTGACATCATTCCTTCTGCCAAAGCACTTCAACAAATCTCCAAAGTCTCTGTAGATAAAATTTATCGCTCTAAAGTGGTACTTGAAAAAGAAGCAGCCGGATTTCAGGTTCTGGAAGGATTACTTTCTGTATTCTCCCAAGCATTATATCACCAATTCTATCTTCCTGAAAGATTCTCAGGTCAGGACAAAAGTATCTTACGACTGCTACCTGAAGACTTTCCATTGAAAGGTTGGGGAGCGGAAGTGAATCCATATCCATTATTGAGATCTTTGGTTGATTTCATATCTGGAATGACAGATAAATATGCTGTCAATCTATATAGAAGAGTCAAAGGGATTTCCTTTCCGGGATCTTAACTTAAACTCTACATTCTATCCCAGGCCATGATTTTTTCTGAATCATGGCCTTTCTTATTTCCAAGACAAAAATTTTCTTGCTGATCGGCTTAAATCTTGCTTTAAATTAAGCCTTTACGGTTTACTTCTCCGTATTTAGCATTGCAATTCCATCCTGTGTAAAAGACCCTATACAGCTCAATTGCCCAATTTCAACGATTATGAAAAAGACTCTAATAATACTATCTGCTATATTTTTATTCCTGATCGCTTCGGCCATCGCCATTCCCTTCATATTCAAGGATAAAATAGCTGCCCGAATTGACCAAGAAATTGCCCAATCTGTGAATGCCAAGGTGCTTTATGACCTGGATAATATTAGTCTTAGCATTTTTAGAAACTTCCCTGACATTTCTGCCAATGTCAAAGATTTTGGAATCGTAGGAAATGCTCCTTTTGAAAATGATACACTCGCTAGACTAAATGAATTACAAATAGATTTTAATCTGAAATCAGTGCTTTTCGACGAGTACCCTACTTTAACTGGTATTCATCTAAATGGGGGAAGTCTTTATATTAAAGTCCTGGAGGATGGGACTGCCAATTACGACATCACTTATCCCTCAAAAGAAAGTACACCCTCCGAGGAGAGCAATATGAGAATTGGAGTAGATCAAATTGAAATCAATCATCTTAACTTGGTATATGACGATCGTTCCCTCAGTTATTTTATGGCCTTAGGAGATATAAATGCTTTGGGAAATGGAGAATTTACATCAGAAGTTTATGAATTGCCAATAGAACTGGAGGCCTTAATTGCTGAAATAAATTATGAAGGGACCAGTTACCTTTCCAATAAGACTTTTTCTGGAGAGACCTTGCTCAATATTGATATGGGTAATATGAAATTTACGCTAGGAGAAGGTGATTTTCAACTAAATGATTTATTGTTTGGGCTTACAGGGTACTTGGCTATGCCTGCTGATGATATTGAGTTGGATCTAGCTTTCTCTGGAAAAAACAATGAATTTAAAAGTGTCCTTTCCCTGGTTCCGGGTATCTATTCAGAAAGCTTTTCCAGTCTGGAAACATCTGGGACCATGGATTTCTCGGGTTTTGTCAAAGGAGTTTATAATGATACAAAATTCCCCTCTTTCGATATCAGCTTGAAGATCGCAGACGGGATGTTTCAATACCCCGACCTTCCTACACCAGTCAAAAATGTTAGTCTTGACCTTCGAGTATTAAACGAAACCGATCATTTGGACAATACCTCTGTTGCAATCCCTACTTTCAATTTAGATTTCGGCAGCAATCCGCTTTCAGGTAAATTCTTTTTGCAAGATTTGATTTCCTACACAATGGACGCTGCAATCAACGGGAATTTGAACCTAGAAGAAATAACTTCCATTTTTCCAATTGATGGATTGTCGCTGAAAGGAAACCTTGCGATCAATGCCACTGCAAAAGGTAGGTATGATTCTATCGCCGGAGTGATTCCAGCAATTGATGCAAAACTAGTGTTGGCAAATGGCTATGCAAAAAGCACCGATTATCCTGCCCCAATTGAAAATATCAATGTGAATGCTTTGATACAGAACAACAGTGGCAACATAAATGATTTCTTGGTTAACCTAAGTCAGTTTGGTTTTGAACTGGAAGAAGAGCAAATCCAAGGAGAAATGAAAATCACTGATTTTGAGAAGTTGAATTGGGAGGGAGCAATCAAAGGGGGAGTGGACCTGAAAAAAATCATGGCTATTTTTCCTATGGAGGACATGAATTTAGAAGGACGAATTCAAGCAGATATTTTAACTCAGGGATCCTATGCTGCCTTGGAAGCAGGGAAATATCAGCAATTAGACACCAAAGGTAGAATGGAAGTATCAGGATTTAAGTACAGCTCATCAGAGGTTCCTCAAGGTGTAGAAATATCCAAAGCAATCGCAGAGTTTAGTCCCGCAAGTATTAAGCTAACAGAATTTGACTCAAAATTAGGAGAAAGTCCTGTTCAAGCGACCGGATCATTGTCCAACTACATGGAATATCTGCTAGGTGAAAATGGTACTTTAAAAGGTCAATTGGCGATCAAAAGTACTCGGTTCAATGTGAACGAATGGATGACAGAGGACAATAGCCCTGACACTTCAAACACTGAAATGACTGTCATTGAGCTTCCAACAAATATTGATTTTAGCATGAGCGTTGCAGCGAATGAAGTCATTTATGACAACATGAGTCTGAGAGATATGAAGGGGAGCATGACCTTGAAGGATGGAGTGTTGAAGTTCAGTGATGCCTCTATGAATACATTGGGTGGAAGCATTGCATTAAGTGGGACTTATGACCCTAGAGATATTACAGTACCAAAATTTAATTTTGATTTGAATATCGTGGAATTAAGTATAGCCGAGGCTTTTAAATCATTTAATACAGTCAAAGCTTTTGCACCTATTGCACAAAACCTGACCGGAAAATTCAATTCAAACCTTAGCTTCTCAGGAAACCTGGGCCAAGATATGATGCCTCTTTTGTCAAGTTTGGATGGCTCTGGTTTGTTAAAAATAGCGGAAACTGCCCTAAAAGACAGTAAAATTTTAGAAGGCATCACCAGCTTGACCAAACTGAAAGATGTCAATACGCTACAATTGAGAAATATTTCCATCCCCATTACCATTGATAATGGGGTAATGGATGTGAAGCCATTTGATGTTAAACTTTGGGATTATGAAGCAAATGTACAAGGATCAGCTGGGTTTGATGGATCCATTAATTACTTGGTCAATATGCAGGTTCCGGCCGGAAAATTTGGCGTGCAAGCCAATTCCATTTTGGCTACCATTTCGGGATCTGCGGTGGATGAAAACACCAAAATCCCCATCGCTTTGAATCTTTCAGGCACATACAATTCTCCAAAAATAGCTTTGGCAGGAGGAAATAGTATAGAAAGTTTATTGACAGATGCATTAAAAGCTAGAGTAAGTGGGGAAACTCAAGCATTGCAAACGAAAGCCACTGAGCAATTCAATGCTGCTCAGGATAGCATCAAGAAAGAAATGAAGCTAAAGGCAGAAGTAGTTCAGGATAGTGTCAAAAAAGAATTTGAAAAGCAGGCAAATGTCACCAAAGACAAAGCAGTGGACGAAGCTAAAAAACTACTGAAAGGATTTTTATCTGCTCCCAAAGAAACCAAACCAGATACCACCAAAATCAAAGAAAACTAAATCTTATGGAAGCAAAAAGCCCCAGACCTTTCGGTCAGGGGCTTGGCTATTTCGGGTTTGTATCTTTTACTTGAACTTTCAGTCGCAAGTAATTTTCCCTAAAAAGGGAGATGATTCAAACATTTAGAAGTTATTTTTTGAATTCTATTTCATTTATCGCAGCTAAGATTTCCTCAGATTTCGCATCTGCATTTTTGAATATAAAGTATATATCATGCTTCCCGCTTATCTCAGATAATTTCGCAGTGGGTTTGGCAGAATTTTGTCTTCTCCATTCCAAACGTGATACTCCTGCTGGAGGTCTGAAACCTCCATTAGGTGCTTCCGTAACTTTTTCAGTTTGACCAATAATCGTTCCGTTAGGGGAGTCAACTCTTACCTCCACAGATGCTCCTTTGGCTCCGTTTCTGCTGCTAATTCCAAGGTAAAGAACTATTTCCTTTACTTCTGTCAAATCAATATCCTTGAATCCTATGTAGGATTGGTCACCTACCATAAAGAAATTGATACTAGGTGTTGTCAGTAATTGAACTCCTTTTCGTAACTCCGAAAGCTGTGGATCCAAGAAAGGATTTCTTAAAGCCACATAATCCTCTCCAGTCAAGGAAGTAATATTGCCAGCTCCTTTGTCAGTATAAAAAGCTCTTAATAAAAATCCACCTTGGCCATCTTCATCAGCTGGAATTTCTGGTTTCAATTTTCCTTCCAAAGGAAGAGAAGTAACTGTTGGATTCACTTCATTCAAACTGAATATATATTCCACCATTCTTTTGGCATCAGCTTCAGAAAGTTGAGGGTGAGCACTCATGGCATGATCTCCCCATACGCCACTACCTCCATTAATAATCTTACTTACCAGCATATCTACATTAGCAGGAGTATTCGAATATTTTTGGGCCACTGCAGTATAGCTTGGCCCAATTGAAGTAGTGTCGTATTGATGACAAGATTTACAATCACTGGCTTCAATCAAATTTCTTCCAATATTCAAAACTGCCATAGACTCTGCACCACTTTGATTGGATGCCATTTCTATTGGGTCAAATCCAGACGGTACATAATCAAAGGTGATGGCCACTTCCTCAGATTTAATAGATCCATCTGAAGTAGAACCATCTTCTTTATCTGAAACACTTACTTGGTAATCCAATGTATTCTCCCCAAAATAGAAGGTTCTATTTTTTCCATTAAAATCAATACTAACTGCTGGACGATCATTTCCGGCTATCAGCTCCAAGTTTGCTACATTTGACTCTCCCTTGGTATCTGTCACCGTAAGTTGGACTTTATATACTCCTGGGGTTTCAAAGGTATATGAAGCATTTTCTCCTTGAAGCACTTCTTTAGTGCCGTTATCCGAAGATATAGACCAAGAATAGTCAAGCTTGCCTTGATCGTAATCATCGTAATCACTGGTTCCTTCAGAAGAAAAATTAGTGGTAAATGGAACTGCTCCAGCCAACACATCTGCAGAGACACTTACGTTAGGCTTTCTATTTCCAGCATTGTATTCGATTTTGACCAATTTAGAATTGGAATTTCCCCTAAACCAGGCACTACCATACTCCAAAACATATAATGCTCCGTCTGGTCCAAAATCCATATCTATCGCAGAACTGAAGTTATCGTTGGGAAGAAAACGCTCCATAGATTGATAATCACCATTTTCATCCATGGTAACTGCCATGATCCAACCTCTCATGAAGTCTACTATTAACCATTTGCCCTCATAATAAGCTGGGAAAACAAACGGAGCATTTTTTGAAAAGTCATTCTTTCTAAAGACCGGTCCACCTGTAGCACTTCTCCCTGAACTACCTAGCATTGGGAACTCCTCAGACACTCCATAAGGATAATAAATAAATGCAGGTACCACAGGAGTAGGTAGCTGTCTTAAACCCGTATTATTTACAGACTCATTGACAGGGTTGTTGACATCATAAGGGGCTCCATAGGTATCGGTGGCCAGATCATGTCTATTGTAAGGTCTATTATTTGCAATAAAGTAAGGCCAACCGAAAAATCCAGGACCTTTGGCTTGGTTAAATTCATCATACCCTTTAGGTCCCCAAATGGAATCCACTGAAGCATCCGGGCCTACTTCTCCCCAATACAGGTAACCCGTTTCACTATCCAAGGTAGGCCTCCAAGGGTTCCTGTGTCCCATCGTATAGATTTCCGGTCTGGTTTTCTCTGTGCCTACTGGGAATAAATTTCCTTCAGGAATAGTATACGTGCCATCATCTTCTGGATGGATTCTTAAAATTTTTCCCCTTAGATCGTTGGTATTTCCTGGAGCTCTTTGATCATCTGAATTTTCATGACCCGGTCTTTCATCCAGATTAGAAGAACCTGTTCTTGGGTTTACAGTATTATTGCCCACGGTTAGGTATAAATTGCCTTCTTGATCAAAGACCATCCCTCCACCGGTATGACAACATTCTTCGCGTTGGGTGGGAACAACCAAAAGAATTTTTTTGGTCTCTTCTTTCAGAGTTGTACCATCCAATTCATAGCGCGCCAAGACGTGCTGCGTATCCACAGGATCTGCATAATAAAGATAAATCCAATGGTTTTTTTCAAAATCCGGATGTGCGATAACACCCATCAAACCTTCTTCTGCCTCTCGTACAGCCCCTTCTTTATTGGTGTATTTCGTATTTACTGGAATGGTAGCTACCAACGTCATTTCACCGGTATTCTCATCAAGTATTTTGACTCCCCCTTTTCTTTCTACGATCAACACCCTCTTTCCAGGAAGAAAAGTCATTTCCATGGGTTCATCCATCCCCTCTGTCAAAACCACTTTAGTGAAGCGATTTTCCTCAGGTTTGATAGTAGGGTCATCTGCTGGCTCCGTTTCTTTACAGGAAATCAAACCCAGGCATAATAAGAAGACCATAAATATCTGGCCTTTATAAATTTTATTTACCAAATGGCTCATAAATCAATTGTTTTTGGGTAATTGTTTCAGGTTATAATTTGTCAATATGACAAAATAGGTAAGATATATCCACCTAAAATACTTCTTACGGCATTTAATTGGGATGAAATAGCTGTTAATGAAAAAATTATAGGTTCAAACAGGGCTTTTATAAATTTATTTTTTTTGTAATACCCAGTTGATCCAAAATCACTACTCCACTTTCATTTTGATCAAACTGGAATTTAATTTCCTTTAATAATTGCGGAGAAAAATTTGGGTTACCAATTCTTAATTGCTCCAAATCATAAGTAAATGTTTGAAAAATATTTTCAGAATGGTCTTTTTTATCCAAAAAGTCAATTTTTAAAACCCTCGATTTAACCTGCCGCTGGAGATGGGAGAATTCTGACAATAAAAATTCGATTTGCTCTCCTGATTCATCGATAAGAATTATTTTAAAGTCTAAAGGGGGATCAGGTGTTTTTTCCTGGTCCTTGTCCTTTTTATCCTCTTCCTTATTCTCATCATTTTCTTCTACCTCTACCTCATTTTCTTGTTCTACATCAACTTCCTCTTCTTCATTGGAATCATTATCATTTTTCCATTTTCCTCCACTCTTTGGATTTGAACTTTCTGTTGATTCTGCTAAAGAAAAAGTCAGCATGGAAGTTGAGTCCGGCCTAAAACTTATGGAATCCAGTGTGATGGTATAGCTTGCCAAAACCGAATCTGGGATGGAAGGTTTTGCACCATCTTTCCATAGCGTATCGATTCCCTCATTTAGCTTTTCGTAATTCCATCCTAAATAAACGGCTCGGCTTCCCTTTTTGCCATACTCCATATTTATCTCCCCTTCCCGCCATACGGTTAAATGTTCAGCCTTGGCTTTACCTCCTGAAGAAATGGTTGTCAGTTCAAAATCTTCATCAAAATTTGCCCAAACTCGAGTATTGGAATCTTCAAATTGACTTAAGTAAATAGACTCAGGAAGCCAATCCTTTCCTTTTCTAGGATCCAAGAACAAGGGAAGATATTCGTCTCTTTGGTTCAGGCTTGCCTCCAAGAAAGCCCCAATGTAAACTTTGGCTATTTCCCGTTGCTCGGAAGCTGGCATCAATTGTTCACGATTGAGAACACCCTTGAAAGTCGCCAATATGTCGTTATCTCCCCATGAAGTATTGAATTGCCCATGATTTGCCCCGGAGATATAAATCAAAGATTTGAAATGGTAAGTACTATCCGTGAATTTGATTCTCTCATATTGCATCGCTCCCGCAAAAGAGGTCACGTCAGCATCTTGTGCTCCATGAAGACTGAGATAATTTACATTTTCAAATTTCGTCCCTGAGCCTCCAGGCTTATATTGTCCATCTACCGGCGCTATGGCAACAACACCTTTGATATTAAAATCATACCCTAATTTGATAGAAGCATCATCAGGATAATACTCCAGTGCATTCAGCATGGCAGCATGACCAACTGCCTCGCCCCCACGGGAATGGCCCATGAGCGCAATTTTATCCATATCGACTTTTCCAAAAAGAGGGTGGGTATCCATTTTATTCCATTCATCCCAAACGCGCAAATGTTCAAGCAGCAACCAACCCCTCGCATCATTTTCTTTTTCTAATCGGCCAAATAGGTCTGTCCAAGATCCATTGATAAAGTTCTCATCGACAGAAGCCAAAATCATTCCTTTGGAGGCCAAAAACTCTCCAAGATAGTCGTATCCCGGATCTGAAAAATCCTGCATAGGATGATTCCCATGAACCACCAGAACCAATGGAAAAGGTCCAGTTCCTTCGGGCATCCAAACTCTTGCATTAAGAGGTAATTCCTTTTCATCAAACCCCCAATACTTTTCTCGCCACCAGCCACTGAATTTTGCCCAGTTGTCAATAAAGGCTCTTCCATCAACAGATTCAGTCAGATAAGTTACTCCTTCGGCAAATTCTTCTCTGCGAAGATCCTTTCCTGAACCATAGGTAAAAGTGGTAACCTGAAAATTTCCATTGGCTGAAGGGGAAGGGGCTTCAATCTGTGAAACTTTAGCTTCCGTAAGTTTGGCAGCATTGATCTGTTCATCGATTTCTAATCCACGTATACTTCCAAAATAGATCAAAAACCCAATTCCTGCGACACCAATTCCAAAGCCTAAAATCGAAACAACTTTCTTTGGAGTACTTAGTTTTTTAAAATGCCCTTTCCAAAACATGGCTATCCCAGCTCCAAAAAGTGAAAAAACCAAGATCATAAAAATTATATATCGCTCATCTCCAAACCGGACAAGCGTTAAGAGAATTAAACTTGCAATCAATACTCGTTTATAAAGTGGGGGAATTGAAAAAATCAATTTGATGAGTTTCACTGAGAGGTAAGAAACCAGTGTCACTGCAACCAAGATCAACAGCCCAAAAACCAATAACCAAGAGTCCTTAAAATTGATGGACATTCCGATAACTTCAATCAGGAAGACGATCAAAGTCAGAATTAAAAGCCCAATTGCAGCACCTTTAATAGCTAAACTACCTGGTTTGATGAGGTTTAGTTTCTCTTTAATCCAGGTGCCAATTCTCTTAAAAAATTTCTTCATAATCATTCGATTTAGTGCTATGGAGTGGGGTTCATATCAATTTTCCCGTAAACTGCATCTCTAAAATTTTTATGAAGGCTTATTCCATCATAAGGGAATAACTGGACAAACATGACAGCAGTCAATTCATTAACAGGATCTACCCAAAATAAAGTACTTGCCGCTCCATCCCAAAAAAACTCTCCAACCACACCATTCATTTCCTCTGCGGAAGCTGGAGGATCTGTCCTTACCGCAAAGTCAATTCCAAAGCCTACTCTTCCTTTGCTTGGAAGCCAAGATCTTTCTGTAACGGAATCCGGAAGATGGTTGGTAGCCATCAATTTTACAGTTTCTGGTTTCAGTATTGTAGTTCCATTTAGAGTGCCCTCATTAACAAGCATTCTCGCAAAGGTCATATAGTCATCCAATGTAGAGGTCAATCCAAATCCACCTGGAGTCAAAGGCCATTTTTTGAGGTTAAAAGCATGGGCTACAGAATCAGGCATCTGGGTCAACTGTCCTTCTCCTGTTCGCTGATACGCAGCAGAAAATCGATCCAAATCTTCTTCTCTAACCACATATCGTGTATCGTTCATTTTTAAAGGACCCAACACATGCTCCTGAACATACTCCTTGTAAGGAATTCCTGAAATTCGTTCTACCAAAAATGCCTGTACGTCTACAGATTGACCATATTCCCATTGGGTACCAGGTTGAAACCATAGGGGAGTACTTCCAATTTTCTCAGCCATTACAGTGAGTGTATTTTCATAACTTCTGGCATCTTTTTCCTTCATGACCTCACTCAAACCGGGGATATTATCACGGTTTGGAAAGCCAGCTGTATGCCTGGTAATATCACGGATTGTCACCGGTCTCTCTGCATCTACCAAAATCATTTTCCCATTTTCATCTACCCCTTGGTAAACTTTCATATTGGCAAATTCAGGTGCATATTTTTCAAGAGGATCATCTAATTGGAATTTCCCCTCTTCATATAATGTCATCAAAGAAGTACCCGTAATCGGTTTTGTCATGGAATAGATCTGGACAATGGTATTTCTGTCCATCGGGATATTCTTCTCTTTATTGGCAAAACCAAAAGCATTAAAGTACACCTCCTGATCCTTTTCGTAAATCAGTGCAGAAATACCTGCTACATTTCCTGAATTTACATAGGCTTGTAAGGTAGAGTCCAATCTGGCTACAGCACCTTCATTAACAATAAAATCTGAGATTTCTTCTTGCTTTGTGCAAGAACTAAGCAGTAAAGCGAGACCAATAGAGATGGAAAGAAGGTTCTTTAATGATTTTATCATTGAGTATTCACGATTTTATAGATTTTTCCTTGATTCTTACTCATGATGTAAACCTGTTTTTCGGCATCAATTCCAAATTTCAAATCTACTCGACCGCCAACTATTTCTTCCATAGTCGTTTCATTCCCTTCAAAAACCACTTTCATGCTTTTTACCTCAGGATTTGGATTTTGATCTAAATCAGCAAAAAACAATCTTCCAGTTGGAATATCTCCAAATACAAAATTCCCTTTAAGTTTCCCTTCTGAAAGAAAATAGCCTCCAATTACCGCTACAGCTTCATCATGCTCCAACTGAATAAGAGGATAAGTTACCCCCTTTTTATCATCATCCTTTGGCAAAGGGTAAAGAGTACGGAAGCTTCCAAAAGGATTAATCATAAATCTTCCTTCTCGGATAGGCCAACCATAAAATTTACCCGGCTCAATCAGATTGATTTCTTCAATGCTATGCTGCCCAATATCCGTTGCAAATAATTTTCCTGTTTCATCCCAAAATACTCTATTTGGGTTCCGGAACCCATATGCCAAAACTTCACCTGCTTTTCCTTGGATACCTGAGAATGGGTTAATGCTTGGGATCCCATATTTTCCATTAGCACTATTATTCCCCGCAGGGTCAATTCTTAAAATACTGCTGTAGACTCCGGTTCCTCCATGATCTGAGATATAGGCAAATCGTTTTTCCACTGTACCTCCATCTCCATAACCTATATAAAGCAAACCAAAATCTTCATCTCCTTTTTCCGAATTTGGATTAAATGTGAGCTCCTGCATTCCATGAGCTTGAGAAGCATTGTCAATTCTCAGAATTTCCCGACTGGTTCCCTGAAAAGTTTTTGAATTTGGAGAGTCTGCTTTCCATTCAGTCAGAACCCATTGCATAAATACATTCAAGCTATCAGTATAGCCAAAATCTGAAGGTTGTGTTCCACCTGGCTCGGTGTGAGCTGTATAAAATAGCCCATTCTCCAAAAACTCCGGATGAAAGGTGAAACTGCCTAATCCCGTTGCCCAACCTGGTTTACTCACCATATCAGGTCTTTGCTTTAATAGATCGAGATATAGCTGTGGTTTTTGATCAACTAACTCATAGATTCCTATCCGCTGGTCATTGATCATCAGACGATTTGTACCAGGGATAGGCTCCATTTTGGTCATTTTAGCCAAAGCTGGAACGGTATCTGAAGCGGGTAGTTGCGCAAAAAATTCTAATTCAAACCTAATTCCTGAATCCTGAATTTTCTCGGGAATTAAATTCGAGGTAGTATCTCCCAATATTTCAATGGGAAGGGTTTCAAACGTATGGAGATAGCTTAGAATAGAATTTAGATCAGCTTCAGAAAAGTTTGGAAATGCAGGCATTTCATTTTTATAGATGGCTAAAAGCCTTTCTGCTCTTTCATCTTTAGCTTTAAAAAACTCAGATGGATTTTTGATAAATCTTTTGATCCAATCTGTTTCTACTTGACGGGTAAGACCACTTAGGTTTGGGCCTATTGCATTCTCGTTAAAATTATGACAAGTAGAGCAATTCTGATCAAAAAGGACTTTTCCGGCTTTAATTTGATCAACGTCTTGACTAATAGTTGCACCAAACTCTTCTTCATTAGTTGAAGTACAGGATAGGGTAGCAAGAATTGTCAAAACGGAAAAAAGGGTACTTAATTTTTTCATCGATACTAATTTGGGAGTTTTTGTTAAATACAGAAAAAAATATTGTTTTTCTGTCTGGTTTTAGAAATAAAAAAACCTCTGGCACAAAGTACCAGAGGTTTCACCAATTAATCCCTGTTTAGTTAAAATGGGTATTTTCCTTGCTCGATCATATAATCGGCAATTTGTCTTCTAAGTTCCTTGGTATTCACTAAATCCGCTTTTGTGAATCTTTTCAGGCCCATAAGCATCACTTTTTGTTCATCTCCTTTGGTAAAACTTGCGATGGCTTCTTTTGCTGCTGCATTTATTTTATCTATTGCTTCAGCCAAATATACTTGACTCATGGCTATCTGCATTGCAGTGGCTTCTTCACCTTGAATACTCACAAGTTTCTCACTTCGAAGAATAGCAGATTCTGCAGCATAAATCTCGATCATCACATCGGCCAGATTCATCATGATTTCCTGCTCCTCTTCTATTTTATCTTGCAATGCCATCGCTGCTTTTCCTCCGACCATTAAGAATACTTTTTTCAACTTCTTCAACACTTCTTTTTCTGAGGCAAATAACTCAGAAGTGTCAATGGTTTCGAAAGAAGGTACCGAGGTCAATTCCGCTGAAACTGCCATCGCAGGCTCAAATAAGTTGATTTCCCCTTTCATTGCTCTTTTCAAAAGCATTCCGATCATCAACATCCGGTTGATTTCATTCGTCCCCTCATAAATACGGGCGATACGGGCATCACGATAAGCTCTTTCCATTGGTGCCTCTGCAGAATAGCCCATTCCTCCATATACTTGGACTCCTTGATCCACTACATAATCCAATACTTCAGACCCATGTATTTTGGCGATGGCGCATTCCATGGCGAAAGCTTCGACTCCTTTTAATTTGGCTTGACTTTCCTCCATTCCTTCCGCCACGAAAGAATTAATCTGCTCCTCTATATCCTGACCAGCTCTATAGCAAAGCGATTCTGAAACGTAAGTTCTTATGGCCATTTCTGCCAACTTGGATTTAATTGCTCCAAAGGTGTTGATACTTACTCCGAATTGTTTTCTTTCCGTGGAGTATTTGATCGCCTTGGTAGTGACAGCTCTTACACCTCCTAAAATCCCAGAGCCTAATTTTATTCTTCCAATATTTAAGATATTCACTGCTATCTTAAATCCATTTTGTCGCTCCGATAACATATTTTCTACTGGAACTTTACAATCATTGAAGAATACCTGACGGGTAGAAGAGCCTTTGATTCCCATCTTTTTCTCCTCTTCATTCATGGTAATCCCACCAAATGTTTTTTCAACAATAAAAGCAGTCAGGTTCTTATCGTCTTCTATCTTAGCAAAAACTATAAATAGGTCAGCAAAACCTGCATTGGAAATCCACATTTTTTGTCCGTTGATCAAATAATGCTTACCGTCCGGAGTCAATTCAGCTTTGGTTTTTCCACTATTCGCATCCGAGCCAGCATCTGGCTCAGTTAAGCAATAACAAGCTGCCCACTCACCGGTTGCTAGTTTGGGAAGATACTTTTGCTTTTGTTCTTCTGATCCATAGTACAAAATCGGAAGGGTTCCAATTCCGGTATGCGCTCCATAAGTAGTAGAGAATGACCCTGCTGATCCAATAATGTCTGCAATCAACATGGAGGTGACGAAATTCATCCCCATCCCTCCATATTCTTCAGGTACAGAGATCCCCAACAAGCCCAATTCTCCGGCTTTTTTGAAAATGGAGGGAACTAGATCAGGATTTTTCATACTATCAATCTCCTCAATTTTTGGAGTGATTTCGGTGTCAATAAAGTCCTGACAAGCCTGTGCCATCATTTTTTGTTCTTCCGTATATTCCTCAGGAATAAAAATTTCTTGTGCTGAGGTTTCCCGAACCAGGAATTCTCCTCCTTTGATAGATTTTGCTAAAGTTGCCATTTGGAATGCTATTAAATTTTTTCTTTTTCGATTTTGAAGCTTGAATTATTTCAATAATTCATACACACCTGCGACTCCTTGGCCTCCACCAACACACGCAGTTACGAGGCCATACTTTTTATTTTGTCTTCTTAGCTCGTTAAAAATCTGCACCGATAGTTTTGCTCCGGTACAACCTAGTGGGTGCCCTAATGCCACTGCACCACCATTGACATTGACAATATCAGGATCCAAGTCCAATGACTTAATAACTGCCAAACCCTGAGCAGCGAATGCCTCATTCAATTCTACTAAATCAATATCTTGAAGACTAAGTCCTGCTTGCTTCAGGGCTTTTGGAACAGCCTCCTTTGGACCAATTCCCATAATTCTTGGATCCACCCCAGCAACACTGTAAGACATTAATCTTGCTACCGGTTCCAAGTTGAGAGACTTCATAAACTTCTCAGACATCACCACAACAAAAGAAGCTCCGTCAGAAGTTTGGGAAGAATTACCTGCAGTAACCTGGCCTCCATTTTTAAAGGCAGGCTTCAAACTGGACAAAACTTCCATGGTCGTACCAGGTCTAGGACCCTCGTCTGTGTCTACCACATATTTTCTGGTTTTCTTTTTCCCTTTTTCGTCCAAATAAGTTTCTTCTACTTCTACAGGGACGATTTCATCTTTGAATTTCCCTTCGGCAATAGCGGCCAAGGCTCTCTCATGGGAACGAACTGAAAAGGCATCTGCCTCTTCTCTAGTAATGTCATATTCTTTTGCCAATTCCTCTGCTGTCAGTCCCATACTGATATAATAGGATGGATGCTCAGTGGCAATTTTATAATTCAAAACCGTTTTATAACCCATCATCGGTACCAAGGACATACTTTCAGTTCCTCCAGCAATGATGCAATCAGCCATTCCTGCTTTCACCTTTCCTACAGCTAAAGCAATCGCTTCCAATCCGGAGCCACAATACCTGTTGATGATAAATCCAGGGTTATCGATTCCGAGCGCAAGCAAAGAAATCATTCTACCCATTTGCATGCCTTGTTCTGCCTCGGGTACTGCATTTCCAACAATCAAATCATCTATGTGCTTTACTTCCAAACCAGGAGTATTAGCAATCAAATGAGTGATTACATCAGCTGCCAGATCATCCGGTCTATAAAATCTAAATCCTCCTTTTTTGGCTTTACCAACTGCCGATCTATATCCGTTTACTATATATGCTTCCATTTTAATGCTTTTTGAGTTATTGAGTTTCTTAATACCAGGCGGTTTAATTTCTAAGTGGTTTTCCCTTGAAGAGTATGCTATGGATTCTTTCCAAGGTCTTTTTCTCTCCGGTCAAACTTAAAAATGCCTCCCGTTCCAAATCCAATAAATATCGTTCTGATACTTCTGTTGGAGAAGACAAGTCTCCCCCTGACATTACCCAAGCCAGTTTTCTTGCAATTTTAGCATCATGTTCAGATATATAGGCTCCGTATCGCATTCCGGTTATACCTGCTTCAAACAAAGCCAAGGATTCCTTACCTAGTACTTTGATGTCCTTTTTTTCTATAGGCTGTGAGTAGCCCTCATTAAATAGAGAAATTACTTTGGATTTGGCATCTGCCAATTGTCTCTTACGATTCAATGTAATTCCATCGCTCTTTCTCAGATACCCTAAACCTTTTGCTTCCTGAGCAGAGGTGGAAACCTTTGCCATGGCAATGTTCATAAAGTATTCTTGTAGTTGATTTAATTCCACATCCCCATTGATCAAGCTATCCGAAAATCTTAGGGTCATTTCCTTGGTACCACCTCCCGCAGGAATTAATCCAACACCGACTTCCACTAGACCCATATATAATTCTGCATGAGCTTGTACATGATCTGAATGTAAAGAGAGTTCACATCCTCCTCCCAAGGCCATATTATGAGGAGCTACCACCACTGGAACTGAAGAAAATCTAGCTCGCATCATGGTGTTTTGGAATTGGGCAATCATTAAATTGATCTCATCGAAATCCTGATCCCCGGCAAACATAAACAACATGGCAAGGTTGGCTCCAGCAGAGAAATTGGCTCCCTCGTTTCCGATCACCAATCCTTTATAAGATTTTTCTGCCATTCCAATCGCGGTATTGATCCCTTCCACCACTTCGGATCCCATGGAATTCATTTTGGTATGAAATTCCAATCCGATAACCTCATCGCCCATATCATAGACTGTAGCTCCAGCATTTCCCCAAATCTTTTTCCCAGCAGATTTCAAGGTATCAAGAATGATGAAATCCTCTATTCCAGGAACTTCCTTGTATGTCTTGGTTGGAATATCATAATAGTGTTTTTTACCCGCCTCTACCTTATAAAAAGAAGAATTGCCAGCGTTTAACATTTCATAAACCCAAGCTGCTGGTTTTTCGCCCGCTGCTTCCATTTTTTCTACAGTATCCTTAACTCCAAGAATATCCCAGCTTTCAAATGGTCCATATTCCCACCCAAAACCTGCACTCACTGCCTGATCAATTCTATACAATTCATCAGCTATTTCCGGTATTCTATTGGAACAGTACCTGAACAAGTCATAAAATGTGGTACGGTAAAATTCACCAGCTTGATCATCGAAATTGACCAAAAATTTGATTCGTTCTTTTAGGTCTTCAATGCTTTTGGATGCTTCTAAGGCTTTGAATTTTGGCTTTTCAATATCCTTATATTCGAAGGTGTTGAAGTCAATTTCTTTTAACTCTTTCGATCCATCTTTATGACGAATCATTTTGAAATAACCTTGGCCTGTTTTATCTCCAAACCACTTATTGTTATAGAGAACTTCAACTATTTTTGGAAGTTTAAACTTCTCTCTGGATTCATCATTGGGAAGAGCTTTGTAGAGGTTATTGGCCACATTCACAGTGGTATCCAAGCCCACTACATCCATGGTTCTAAATGTGGCTGATTTTGCTCTCCCTATCACCGTTCCCGTCAATTTATCGACTTCGGAAACTCCTAAGCCCATTTTCTCTATAGAATGCATAGCCGAAATAATGGCATACACTCCAATTCTATTGGCGATAAAAGCCGGAGTATCTTTGCACAAGACCGTTTCTTTACCCAAAAATTTATCTCCAAAATCCATCAGGAATTCGATGATTTCAGGATTTGTTTTCGGTCCAGGTATAATTTCCAATAACCTGAGATAGCGAGGAGGATTGAAAAAGTGAGTTCCTGCAAAATTGATTTGAAAATCTTCCGACCTGCCTTCGCACATCATATGCATCGGAATACCCGATGTATTGGAGGTAATCAAGGTTCCTGGTTTCCGAAATTTTTCAACCTTTTCAAAAAGGGATTGCTTAATATCCAATCGTTCTACCACCACTTCCATAATCCAGTCATAATCTTTGATTTTAGGTAAATCATCATCAAAGTTTCCCGTCTGAATTCTTGAGGCAAAATCCTTATCATAGATAGGCGATGGTTTAGCTTTTAGGGTATTTTGCAAAGCCGTATTTACGATCCTATTTCGGACTATTGGGTGCTCTTTCGTTAATCCTTTTTTTTCTTCCTGTTCCGTCAATTCAAAAGGAACAATATCTAATAAAAGTACTTGTACACCTATGTTCGCGAAATGACAGGCAATTCTTGACCCCATCACTCCTGAACCTAAAATGGCGACATTTTTTATGGTTCTTTTCATTTCTTTGGGTTTTTCTGTAGTTATAGGCCTTTTATGGCTCTTTTTTATAGTTCAAATATGATTTTGTTGATTTCATCTGATCCTTCGGACTGAACCTGATCGATCACCAATTGAATTTTCTCAAAAATTTGAAAGAAGTTTTTCAAATCAGCTTCACTTACTACCTCTCGAATCTGTTCGTTAAACTCCCTAATAGTGGCAATTGAAATTTCTTTTTTTCTTTTTCCTTCCTCCGTCAAAAAAATTCTAACGGATCTTTTATCTACAAGATCAGGCTTCTTATAAATGAGTCCTTTTTCCTCCATGTTTTTCAGCATCCGAGTCAGGCTCCTTGTTTCCAAACCCATCATCGGCGCTATTTTCGTTGCCGGTGTCCCTTCTTTAGAATTTATATTAATCAGGACAAAACCAATCGCAGTAGTGAAACCTTCTCCTGCTGCCTTCTGATTGTACATTCTAGAAATGGCATGCCAGGCGCTTTTAATATGATAATCAACTGTTTCTTCTCGCTTCATACTGCAGATTTTGTCCAAATTCTAAGGACAACTAATGTAACGAAAATTTTGTATGCATGCATACTATATTGATTAAAAAGTTATGCATGCATCACAAATTAAAAATGGTAATTTTTAAATTAACAAAACTATTTATTAGTAATACTAAGTTAAATAAAAATATTCAGAATATAATTTAAGAAATACTTCCTTTTCCAAATCATGTTTGGCTAAATACCAAAGTCTCAAATTTTAGTTCATATACCTTCAGAAACATTAATTGATCTGGATCAAAAGAATATCAAGAATTATAAAGAGTTTCCACCTCTTTCTCATACTTACCCAAGATGATTTTCCTCTTCAATTTCATGGTAGGTGTTAATTCACCGGATTCGATAGACCATGGATCAGGAAGAATTTTAAAGCGTTTGATGGTTTCCCATTTTGCAAAATACTTGTTCATGTCCTCTATAATTCTTTCGTATTTGGCAATAACTTCTGGCCTTTCTACCATTTCGGCCAATTCAGTAAATGGATATCCTTTGTGCCTGCAATATTCTTTCAAGCCATCTTCGCTGGGCACGATCAAAGCTGCAGGATAATTTCTGTTTTCGCCAACTACCATTACCTGGTCAATGAGACTGGATTCCTTGATTTTATTTTCTATTACTTGTGGAGCAACGTATTTGCCTCCAGAAGTTTTAAACATCTCTTTCTTTCGATCCGTAATCTTTAAGTATTCTCCATCGAGCTCACCTATATCTCCAGTATGGAACCAGTCGTTTTGGAGCACCTCAGTCGTGAGATCCTCCTGCTTGTAATACCCTTGCATCACATTGGGTCCCTTCACCAGAATTTCACCATCTTCAGCGATTCTCACTTGAACTCCTTCTAAGATTTTGCCCACATAACCAATTCTAATCTCCTCATGGCTACAAATTGAGGATGAAACCACCGGAGATGTCTCTGTAAGTCCATATCCTTCACAAACCGGGATGCCTGCTGCCCAGAAAATTCTAGCTAATCGAGGTTGTAAAGCAGAGGCACCTGAATTGATCTGAATTATTTCACCTCCCAAAGCTTCCCTCCATTTACTGAATATTAATTTATTGGCCATTTTAAGCTGCCAATTATACCAAGCTCCTTGATCAGTTGCCGGATCATATTGATTTCCTAATTTCAAAGCCCAAAAGAAAAGTGACTTCTTTATTCCTTTCAATTCATATCCCTTGGATACGATCTTATCATAAATTTTTTCCAAAAGTCGGGGAACGGTATTAAATCCATGAGGTTTGATTTCTCTTAGATTATCTCCAATTTTTTCAAGGCTTTCTGCATAGTAAATCGATATACCCAAATAGAAACAACAAAATGAACCTGTTCTCTCAAAAATATGGCAGATTGGCAAAAAGCTTAGGACTTTACTGGTTCCCTTTTCAAGGAGTAATCGTTCAGAAACTGCCAACACATTGCTTAGCACATTTTGATGGGTCAACATAACACCTTTAGGTCTACCCGTGGTCCCAGAAGTATAAATAATCGTAAAAAGATCATCTGCAGTAACTTCAGATTTGGCTTTTTCTAGTTCTGCAAGATCTCCACTTTGTCCCGTTTCCATAAAATCTCTCCAAAATTCTACTCCCTCCAATTGCTGAAAACAGAAGATTTTTCTTCCGTCTGCAGCTTCTTGTGCTTTAGTTAGAATTTCCTGGTCTCCCACAAAAATCATTTTAACTTCTGCATGATCGAATATGTATCGATAATCCTCAGTCGTTATCGTAGGGTACATAGGAATGGAAATCGCCCCAATTTGTTGCAAAGCCAAGTCTACAAAATTCCATTCAGGTCTGTTTTGAGAGATAAGGGCAACTTTATCATTCTTTGATATTCCCGCTTTTAAAAATGCCAAACTCAAATTATCAATTATTTCCTTTACTTCTCGGGAAGAGTAGGTTTGCCAAGTATCATTTTCCTTAAAAGCTAGTGAAATCTCTTTATCGTATTCACTAATCTGATATGGGATGAGATCAAATAATCGATGTAAGGCCATTTTGTGTTTTTTGGGTTATGGATAAATAAGTTAATGAAAAAATGACTTATTCTAGAATCTATCCACATTGTCCACTTGGTAATAGTTATTATATCTTATTTAAATAAAAATCTTATTACAGTTATTAGGTCTGTGGATTTGTGGACAAAGGAGATTAAAAAAGTTCTCCACGATTCTTTGGTGCTTTATTCTTTCTTATCCTAACAGTTATACCAGCTTTTTCCACATGTAAATCATTGATTTTCTGGTTACTGATTTTTTATCCACTATTTTGAAGTTTTTTCCTGCTTATTAACTGTTAGTAAAATAGCTGTGGATTACTTATTGGGCTTCTGTGGACATTTCAGCACTTATCCCCGAATGGTAAGATTTTGTTTTTTCCATTTTTCAAGTATGGGGATAAGTCTATTTTTTTCCTGTTTTTGTTCACTCTTTTCCACAGTTAATGCCAAGTTATCAACAGGTCTTTTTTGTCTTAATTTAAGCCTGTTTTAGGCGTTGCTTCGATGGTCAAATCTTCTGTAATCCAGCCTGATTTTATAACTATGTCTTGTGAATTGGTATCTGGATGTACGTAATAAAATACTCTTTCAGCATACCTTTCCTCCAAATAATTTGAAGGATCCCAGTGACGATTTTTATTCAAGTCTTCGATTACCCGTATTTTGTATGTAATTGGTTCCAATAATTCAAATTTGAATTCATTCCCTTCAGTTATATAAAGCTCTTTTATTATCTGGGATTTTGAATCAATTAATTGAACTATATAGGGTGCTGTAGCCCCTACAATTTGGCCTGATAACTCGTCTGCTAGGGTTTCTCTTTTAAGTTTTCTATAGTTTGCTGCTAAAACTGCTTCATTGAATTGCCCTTCAATATCTCTGAAGGTTGAGTCTGCAGCTTTGATAGTAACTATATCAGTGGTTAAAGAGTCGGGTATTATAAGTTGGATATTCAATTGATCTCTTTTCATGGAGTCTTGAAAAGAGATCATTTCAGGAGTTATAGTGATTTGGAATGCTGTATCGTACGCGATGTATAAAGAATCGTAGGATATATCTGCAATTGGTTTATTGAAGGTTAATTCGATTAATAAGTCTTGGTAAAAGTTTTTCCCGGAATTGACTGTATAGGTTAATTTTTCAGCTCTTCTTTTGCTCTCCTCAAACTTGGCATAAATGGTAGTGTCTACTTTAAAACTTAATGAATCCTGGAGTTGAAGATCAATTTTCACACTGTCTTGAATAGGCTGTGTTGAATAGAGCGTAATTTTTTTATCTGTTACTATATAGAAGATATCTTTTCCTATTCTTTCATTTGCCAATTCAATTTCTAATGGGTCCTTGTTGAGTACTAGATCATAGTTTCCTCCGGAGGTAGATGATCTCGTTAGTTTTATTTGTGTTTGGTCAGCATTTGATAAATTAAATATTGCTCCTGATACTTCATCTTGGATATCTATCGTATCCAAGATGAAGTCATAAGCTTCGCTTTTATATTCTGCTTTGAGTGAATTGTTATCATCATGCCAAGCATAAGCTCTATATTTTCCCGCTTTGATGTTTTCTATTGAGAAATTTCCTAATGAATCTGCTTGGCTTAGGTAGTAGGGAGGAGCTGTAAATACATCAGTTGTATCATTTGATTCATATAATCCTATAATTACATTTTCGTATAAAAAACCTCTTTTTGGGAAGTAATTATTGACTTTACCGCTAAATTTTAGGCTATCAATTGTTTCTCCTGTAGAAAAAACAAGTTTTAAATTTTCTGTTGGGTTTCCCTCAGATAAATCCTCAATTGATTTTTGGAAGTTGAATACATAAGTAGTACTGTCTTCTAAATCCTGATTCAATTCTATTTTTACCGTGTTTTTTAATGCTGTAATTACCAATTCATCTTTATCTACCTTAGGAGTGATGATGATATTTTTATTCGGGTTATCAAGTTTAATATATTCATCGAATACGATTAGTATTTCCTCAGGTCTTTGGTTCAAACTTTGATTGGAAGGAAACATTTCTAGAACCACGGGTGGATCTTGATCCCTTGGCCCACCCATTGGAGTACTTTGCTTTGCACATGCATAAAATAGGAAAGCGAGGAAAAGGAATGATATGTATAATCTGTATTTCACTTCTTTTTAAAAATAAAGAGATTACTGGAGTATTGTCCCATTTCGTTTTTCGCAGCTTTGTTGGATTTCCATCCTGATATTACTGCTTTTAGGTATTTTGAAATGGTAGATTGTTCTGGATGAAGATATCCTTCGGATAACAAGGATACATAGTAGCTGTCAAAAGGCATTGGTTTAGTTTCAACAAGCTCTAAATCAAATAGTTGTTCAAAATTTTTGATAGCTGTGGAATTGAAGTGATATAAATGCCTGGGTACATCCCATCCTGCCCATTCTTTGCCATAGTTCTGAGCATCCCAAGAGGTTGGATTTGGAACAGCAAATATAATGTAACCATCTGATTTTAAGTGGTTTATGAGTTTTTTTATAGTTTTCCTTAGTGTATGGATGTGTTCCAAAACATGAAAGAGACTGATCACATCATATTTCTTTTTATCTTCTAATTGATCGATGGTTCTTACCACTGAATCTTCCAATAAATGATTTGCTTGTTCTCGGGCTTTTTTAGTAGGTTCTACTCCTTTTATCTTCCAACCCTTTTGTTTAGCGGCATATAGGAATTCTCCTGTTCCGCAGCCATAATCCAAAAGTTTGCCTGTTCCTTTTAGAGAAGTAATCAGTTTTACTTTCTCAGAAACTGCATAATCCCTTACCTTATTATAAATGAATTGGGTAATGCTTTTATTATTCTTTTCGTGGGAATAATATTCTGGGAAATCATAGTAAGGACCTATTTTATCTTCCTTGGGTCTAGGATTAGTAAAAAGTAGAGAGCAATTCTGGCATTGGCAGATAATGAAGGTCTCCTTGCTTACTGCATAATCTTTGATTTCTGTGTAATTAAGAAAAAGCCCACTTTTGCAGAGTGGGCATTTACTGAGTCTTTCAGCCATGATTATCTTCCTAAATAAACGGTAAGGATCGAGAGGTCAGCTGGCGATACCCCACTGATTCTTGAAGCTTGTCCTAAGGTTTCGGGTTTTATTTTGTTCAGCTTTTGTTTTCCTTCATTAGAAAGTGCTGGAATGGTTAAGTAATCAAACTTGAGTGGAATTTTGTAATTTTCCATATTACTCAATTTTTCTACCATCTGCTGTTCCTTTTCGATATAACTGTCGTACTTAATTTGAACTTCCGCTTGTTCCCTTACATCTGTAGAAAATCCTGATAAGAATTTATCTAATTCTGGATCTAAAATCATAAGGTCATTCAAACCAATTTGAGGTCTTTTTAGCAGTTTTTCAACCACTATTTTTTCTTTGATCTCAGCAGTGCCTATTTGTTCTAAACCTTTGTTTATTTGTTCTGGAGCTAGTTTTTTCTGTTTAAGATCATTGATTAGTCGGGCAGTTTCTTTCTTTTTATTTAGCATTTTATCCAATCTTTCCTGGCTTGCCAAATTAATATCATATCCTAGCTGAGTAAGGCGTAAATCCGCATTGTCTTGTCTAAGTAATAACCTGAATTCTGCCCTTGAGGTAAACATTCTGTATGGTTCTTCTGTCCCTTTATTGATCAAATCGTCAATTAAAACACCAATGTAAGCATCTGATCTTTTCAATAAGAAAGGATCTTTTTCCTGCACTTTCAAACTTGCATTGATACCAGCTATCAACCCTTGAGAGGCTGCTTCTTCATATCCTGTTGTACCATTGATTTGCCCTGCGAAGTACAAGTTTTCTACCAACTGGGTTTCTAAAGTAAGTTTAAGTTGAGTTGGCGGGAAGAAATCATATTCTATAGCATAACCTGGTCTAAACATTTTTGCGTTTTCGAAACCAGCGATTTTACGAATAGCTTTGTATTGTACGTCTTCAGGCAACGAAGTTGAAAATCCGTTTACATAGATTTCTACTGTGTCCCATCCTTCAGGTTCCACGAATATTTGATGTCTATCCCTTTCTGCAAACCTATTAATCTTGTCTTCTATAGAAGGACAATATCTTGGTCCTAATCCTTGGATCCTTCCATTGAACATAGGAGAACGGTCAAAACCTTCCTCTAAAGTATTGTGAACATCTTTATTGGTATAAGTAATCCAACAAGTTCTTTGCCCTTTTATAGGGCTGGTTTCATCAGAATAGCTGAATTTCTCTGGATTTTCATCACCATATTGGATCTCCATTTTGGAGTAATCCAAACTTCTTCCATCTACTCTTGGAGGGGTTCCAGTCTTCATCCTTCCTGATTCGAAGCCCAAAGAGACTAATTGTTCTGTAATCCCCTTTGCTGCCGCCTCCCCGGTTCTGCCACCTCCGAATTGTTTTTCACCGATATGAATGAGACCATTCAGGAAAGTTCCATTGGTTAAAACCACGCTTTCTGCCTCAATCTCTATTCCTATTCCAGTCCTGACTCCTTTTGCTCTTCCGTCCTTTACTAGGATTCCTGTAATCATTTCCTGCCAGAAATCAACGTTTGGAGTCCTTTCTAGTGCTAATCTCCATTCTTCCGCGAATCTCATTCTATCATTTTGGGAGCGTGGAGACCACATAGCAGGCCCTTTTGATCTGTTTAGCATTCTAAATTGGATCATGGATTTATCTGAAATTATTCCAGACATTCCCCCTAATGCGTCAATTTCTCTAACTATTTGACCTTTCGCCACTCCTCCCATGGCAGGATTACATGACATTTGAGCAATGGTATTCATGTTCATGGTACATAATAATACCTTAGAACCCATTTGTGCTGCCGCATGCGCTGCTTCACAACCCGCGTGCCCGGCTCCTACTACAATGACATCATATTTTGGAAACATGATTTATATTTTTGTTTACTGTTTCACGTGGAACGTTTAAATATAAAGAACTTGTTTTGTTCTCCTGTTCCACGTGGAACACTAGATGTTTTGAAATAAATTAATAGCGAACTCCTCTTTTGTTCGCATCATTTCGACTTCTTCTTTTTTCTTGTCTTTGTATCCCATTAGATGAAATAGACCATGACTAATTACTCGGCTTAGTTCATCTTCTATGGGGACTTGAAGTTTTTTTGAGTTTTCTTCAACTCGATCGATACTAATAAAAACATCTCCTTCTATCTTGTTTTCTTCTTCAGAATTATCAAAGGTGATGATATCTGTATAGGTATCATGATTTAGGTATTCAACATTGATGTTGTAGAGGTATTCATCGCTGCAAAAGATGTAATTTAAATCTAGAATTTTGAACTCTTCAGAGTCTGCTATCGATTTAAGCCATTTTTTACGCTTTTGTCTTTTGTCTAAACGAAATGTGGTTTCTTCCTCAAAGAAATTTATAGCCATGGCTTAATTCATATAGAAGGATAAAATGGTCTTTCTTCCTTCTTCTTCAAATTTTACCTCATCTGATAAATGCTTGATTAGGAATATGCCTCTTCCTCCCGGTTTTTCTATGTTTTCTGGTTCTGTAGGATCTTTTAGTTCGGTGAGATCAAAGCCAGGACCTTCATCTTCAATAACGAACCTTAAGAGCTCATCTTCCATAAATAGTTCCAGATGCACTAATTTGTTCTTGTCATGTTGATTTCCATGAATAATTGCATTGCTGATGCATTCGGTGACGGAAATCATGATATTTCCATAGATATCATCATTGATATCGAAGTTTTCTCTAGCGTTATCGATAAAACTTTCGATTATTTTAATATTCTCTATTAATGAGGGTATGGAAATTTTTATTGATTTCATCTTTATTTTATTCAATGATCAACAGGTATGATTTAATCAGTTAACTCTAATAATATGGGACAATGATCTGAATGCTTCGCTTCAGGCAAAATTACGGACCTTTTCAGTTTATTTTGCATTTCATTGGTTGCCATATGATAATCTATTCTCCATCCTAAATTCTTGGCCCTTGCATTGGCTCTATAACTCCACCAGGTATAATGATGAGGATCTTCATTAAAATACCGGAATGTGTCTGTAAACCCTGAGTCAGTGAATTTATCCATCCATGCTCTTTCTTCTGGTAAAAAACCAGAACTATTTTTATTGGAAACAGGATTATGAATATCGATCGCTTTGTGACAAATATTATAATCACCACTTAAAATGATATTCGGTTTCGATTGTCTTAAGTCCTGCATGTATCCATAGATATCATCCAGAAATTCATATTTGAAGCCTTGTCTTATATCTCCAGTGGTACCGGAAGGGAAATATGCAGATATGAATGAAAAATTATCGAACTCAACCTCCAACAATCTTCCTTCATCATCGTATTTGTCCAAGCCCATACCATGTTTAATAGATTTAGGAGTCTTCTTAGTAAAAATAGCCACGCCACTGTAGCCTTTTTTTACTGCCGGATACCAATAAATTTCATATCCTAAGTCCTTAAATATAGTACTGTCAATTTGACTTTCTAATGCCTTAACTTCCTGTAAACCAATGACATCTGGGTTTGTTTGTTGTAACCATTCTACAAATCCTTTGTTCATGGCTGCCCGTATGCCGTTTACATTATAGGAGACAATCTTCATGCTTACTTTATTTCTATTTCGTACTCTTTTTCAAAGTATTCCAGTACCTGAATTTTTAATAATTTTTCTTGTTCCAATAAATCGAAATAAGGAAGTTCTTTTACCAACTTCCAGTGTGGCCAACCATCTTGGTCAACAAAATCTAACTCATAGAAACCATCGTAGCTTAGCACTTTACAAATAGCAATATGCATCAAATCTTGCTTTTGCTCTTTTGTAAAAGTCTTGTTTCCTTGACCCAATTCTTGTACTCCTATTAGAAACAAAACGCCATTTAGATCTGATGGTTTTTTTCCGATCGTTTCTTTTAGACCTTCTAATAGTTTGGACCACCTTTTTTCTAGATCTAAATCCTTTTTAAACATATTGTAAACTATTGATTTTCAAGCTCCTCCCAATATTCTGAAGCTCTTCTTAAATGAGGTATTACAATAGATCCGCCAATTAAAGTAGCAATCGAAAATACCTCAAAAATTTCGGTTTTGTTTAATCCAACTTCTTTGCATTTGCCTAAGTGATATTTTACGCAATCATCACACCTCAAGACCATGGAACAAGCAAGACCTAACATTTCCTTGGTTTTAACATCCAGAGCTCCTTCCGCAAAGGCATTCGTATCCAAATTGAAAATCCTCTTTAATACTTTATTGTCAGCAGCCATGATCTTTTCATTCATCATCGCTCTATAATCATTGAATTCCTCTATGAGATTCATTAAATTAACAGTTTAGGATACACATTTACAGGCAAATATAGCAGGTATTCGGCCTTGGATTGTACTAACAGAACTTTTTGCTGATGCGTTTACTTTTTTTCAAAGATTTTTTCGATTTAATATTTCCCAGAACCTGTGATCTATGTGGCAGAAATTTATTCGATTTTGAATCCTGTCTTTGTAAAATATGCATTGGAACGCTCCCCAGGACACTTTATCATGCCATGCCGAGCGAAAATGACCTGACTCAAAAAATAAAAGGTATCGCAAATGTGGGTATGGCCATGTCATTTTTAAGGTTTACAAAAAATGGGAAAAGTCAAAAAATTCTTCATTGTCTTAAGTATCGAAATAAGCCAAAGCTAGGAATTCAATTAGGTGAACTCTATTCCAATCAATTAAATGAAGTTGATTTGACAAATAATTGGGATGTTATTGTTCCTGTTCCACTTCATCCCATAAAAAAATATCGAAGAGGCTACAATCAAAGTGAGGAATTTGCCAAGGGGCTTTCCCATGGCTTGCAATTGCCTATTGAAGAAATGTTAGAAAGAAAGAAATTCACTGAAACTCAGACTAAAAAGACAAGAATTCAAAGGATGGAAAATGTAGATGAAGTATTTGCTCTAATTAGGCCTACTGATGGCAGAAGAATTTTATTAGTTGATGATGTAATGACTACAGGGGCGACACTTTGCTCATGTGCAAATGTGCTTTTGGCTAATGGTGCAAAAACTGTAGATTTGATCACCATTGCGGCAGGAAAATAAAGAGCATATGATAGACATTGAATTATTGAAATATCCAATTGGTAGATTTCAAATACCAAACCAAATTACGGAATCCGATCTGGCAGAAGCCATTGAAGAAATAAAATCCTTACCTAAATTCTTGGAATCCACTGTGAAAAGTATGTCGGAGGATCAATTGGATACTCCCTATAGACCAGGAGGATGGACCGTCAGGCAAGTAGTTCACCACTGCGCAGATAGTCATATCAATGCCTTTATTAGGTTTAAATTAGCTTTAACTGAAGAAAACCCTACGATTAAACCTTATGACGAGGCAGCTTGGGCAGAATTGGCCGACAATAAATTGCCTATCGAAGTATCTATCGGAATCCTTAAAAATATTCACTTCAAATGGGGAGTGATCCTTGATCATATGTCTCCTGCTGATTTTTCAAAAACCTATTTCCACCCAGAATCACAGCATTCTGCACCTCTGAGTGAAATAGCATTAATGTATAGTTGGCATGGCAAACATCATTTAGCCCATATCCAAGCCCTGATGATTAGGGAAAACTGGTAAATCCTCGGCAATCTTAAATTTCTATGCTGTTTAATTCCATTGAGTTTGCCATCTTTCTTCCAATAGTTTTTATACTCTATTGGGCATTAAGAAAGCACTTTCGATTCCAGCTATATGTCTTATTGATAGCAAGTTACATCTTTTACGGCTGGTGGGATTGGAGATTTTTGAGTTTAATTATTTTTAGTTCCGGAATAGATTTTCTGATTGGTAAACGGTTAGATACCATAGCAGTGGAATCGAAGAGGAAAATGTTGCTTGGATTAAGTCTATTGACAAACTTAGGTCTTCTAGGTTTTTTCAAATACTACAATTTTTTTTCCGAATCGCTTAGCGAAGCTTTTACATTTTTTGGGAAAGAGATACCTACAGGAAGGTTAGACATTATATTACCAGTGGGGATAAGTTTCTATACTTTTCAAACGTTGAGCTACACCATTGATGTTTACAGAAGAAAACTTGAGCCTACAGATGATTGGTTGGCATTTTTTGGTTTCGTTAGTTTTTTCCCACAATTGGTTGCTGGTCCAATTGAAAGAGCTTCTCATCTATTAGGACAATTCCAAAAACCTCGGATTTTTGACTATTCATTTGCTGTTTCGGGTCTCAGGTTAATTATATGGGGCATGTTTAAAAAGATTGTTATCGCTGATAATGCAGCATTTATGGTAGATGAGATATTTCTTGATTATACCAATCAATCAAGTCTTTCCTTAATGCTTGGTGTGGTATTATTTGCTTTTCAGATCTATGGAGATTTTAGTGGATATTCAGACATAGCAATCGGATTATCGCGAATTTTTGGATTTGATTTGATGCTAAATTTTAGATTTCCATATCTGGCTCAAAACATCAATGATTTTTGGAAAAGATGGCATATTTCACTTTCCAGTTGGTTTAGGGATTATGTTTATATTCCTCTTGGTGGAAGTAGAGTTTCCACTTGGGCCTCCTTTAGAAATGTTTTGATTGTTTTTTTGGTGAGTGGCTTTTGGCATGGGGCCAATTGGACATTTATCATTTGGGGTTTGATCCATGGAATCTTGTACGTTCCATTTTTCTTTATGAAACCCCATCAGGATTTACATGAGCATTCCATCCTCAAAAACCTGCCAAAAATATTTCTAACCTTTACTGTAGTCTGTTTAGGCTGGATCTTTTTTAGGGCAGACAGCGTTTCCCAAGCATTTAATTACATAGGTTTAATGTTTACCAATGAAGGGTCTTCCAATTTTATTTTTGAAGCGAATAAAAGAAAGATCATTTTAGGTATTGTCTTGCTATGCATTATGGGGATGATGATCATAGAAGGTTACTTTGAAAGCAAACAGAAAAAAGAAGTATTGCTTCCTTCTTGGAGCCTGGTATTAATTGTCCTATTTATATTTTATTTCGGAGGGTTTAAAAACCATGAAAGTTTCATCTATTTTCAATTTTGATGCTTGATGAAAAAGTTTGTAACTAAATCTATAATTTACTTGACTCTGACACTTTTGATTGCTAATGTACTGGCATTCATAGGATTAAGAGTACTGGGTAAGAGTGATTTTTTTAAAACAACCTACCTGGTTCACCATTTTACTCCAAATCAGGCATTTGAATTGACTGTTTTTGGATCAAGTAGAAGTTTGGCCGCTATAGACACCAAATTGATTGGCGAAGCAATCGATGGTCTTTCAGTAAATTTTTCAATGGATTATACTGCTTTGCCTTCCACTTTATTGATGCTTGAGCACTTTTATGCCCAAGGTTATTCCTCTGAATGGGTGGTAGTTTCTTTGGACTTACCTGATTTTGAAACTTCCAAAACCATTATTTCTGAAAATGATCATAGGTTCTTGCCCTATGTTTCGGAAGAATATATTCAAAGGTATTTTAAAAAGTATGAGGAAGGCTGGGTAAAACCTTTATTCAGTTCGCAATTTTTCCCAGTATTAGGTTATGCTTATTATAACATGGAATTATTACCTCCAGCGGGCTTAGCCTTATTTAAACCTAATTATAAATATCTATTTGATGAATTGGGAAATTACCAATACCCTGATTATTTGGCTCAAGAAGTTATGCCTGAACCAAGGTTTTTTGAGACAGAGTTACCAAACCCAATCCTTGATAAAATAAGCGAGTTGACACAAAAGAATGGAAGTAAGTTAATTATCTATATTGCTCCCTATTTAAGGGATGATATCCAGGTTAATAATTCAAGTTTTCGTGTGATTAACCATTCCCGAAAAATTAATGAGCCAAAGTATTTTTCTGACTACATTCATGTAGTAAACTCAGGTAAGAAATTAGCAACAGAAGCATTTATTGAAGATTTCAATATGCTCAAAAGTTCATTTTAAAATTTCCAATTATGAATATTTCATTAACAGGTCAGAGAATCCTGGTTACAGGGGCATCTCGAGGAATTGGAAGAGCCATTGCAAAGCAACTCTCTGAATCAGGAGCTGAGGTAATTGTACACTTTAATGCGAATGAATCAGAAGCCCTCAAACTACAGAAAGAACTAAAAACCCCAGGTTTTATTGAAAAATGTGATCTTGGTGATTCTTCTCAAGTTATTGGTTTCATTCCATATTTAGTAAAAAAATATGGTCCCCTTTCTGGAATTGTAAACAATGCAGGAATCGCAAAATCAGCTCCTGATACCTTGCCCACTAATGAATGGGCAAAGATTTGGGACCAAACTCTTCAGGTCAATACCACTGCTTTGGGTATTTTGTGCAAAGAGTTTATTGATCAGGCAAAAGGATTGGAAAATGGAAGAATCATTAATATTTCATCCCGAGCAGCATTTCGTGGAGATACCACAGATTACTTGGCCTACGCTGCTTCGAAAGGAGCACTAATTAGTTTGACCAGGTCTATAGCCAGGTATTATGGAAAAGTAGGGATCAAAGCATTTTTGGTGGCACCAGGCTTTACGCGAACAGATATGGCCAATGAAATTTTATCCGAATACGGGGAAGAGTATGCCTTAAATGATATAGCTCTGACTGAATTGACTAAACCGGAAGATATTGCCCCAATGATTACTCTCCTTTGCTCTGGGTTGGCTGACCATGCTACTGGAACAAGCATAGATATTAACGCGGGATCCTACGTACATTAATCTAACCTTTAAATAGGTTTACAGTTGATTAAAGAATGGGAAAAGGCACTTCTAATGATCCAATATTTACGCCTGAGTTACTAAAAATTCTAAAAATATTTGGAATAGCCTCAGTGTTCATTGTTTTGTTACTTTCTTTTTTCAACGAGAAAAGAGCGAATAATACGGGTGAAGATCAAACATTTAAAGTGAATGACTCTAATCGCCTGTTTTTTTTAAATCTGAAGGCGATTCATTATGATCGAGAAGCACGATCCGATGCTAAAATGCTCTTATTTAGACATAAGGACAGAAATCAAGAAGAAAATAAGCGAGGGTTAGACTTAGTGATTATCCAAAACTCATTAAAAGATGAGGCCTATATTTATCTGGAGCCAAAAAATTTAGATTGGCCATTGAACATTACAGCAGTTACTCCAACAGATTCTACTTCCTTTTCTTTTGAAAATGGGAATGCTCAGACCTTTTTATCCTATGTGAATTCCATTAAACCCTGGGTTGATGCTCAGGCTGATTTTTCAATAGAATCTAAAGATGGCTGGCAACCTTTATGGCAAAAAAATGAAGAACAAGAGGCCATAAAAGAAATATTGAACGATTATTTTAAGTTATTAGAGGATAAATAAAAGTAATAATGCCCACGCCTTTAGACTTCTTTACCTCCCTTATCGGGAAAAAATTGGATCATACCCCTTCATCAGCAGGAAATTGGCTAGAAGGAACACTTTTAGAAGTTTCAAAATCCCACATTAAAGTGAGGTATCAAGTTAGGCCAGATATGTGCAATCCGGCCAGAATTCTTCATGGAGGAGTTGCATCTTTGATGTTGGATGATGCAATAGGAATGGCAAATTTTGTGACTGGTACAGAATATTTAATGACCAGTATCAATCTAAGTGTAGACTTTCTTTCCTCTGCTCAAATTGGAGAAGATTTGGATCTTACAGCCGACCTCGTACGATCAGGGGCGAATATAAACCATTGGGAAGCGGTAATTAGAAAAAATAACGGTAAAATCGTAGCCAAAGCGAGCTCGAATATGATCAAAACCCATGTTAAGATGAGTGATTTAAAACTTTAAGGAGAAGGTTCCGTAAAGCTTTAGATCAACTAAATCTTAAGACATGAAGCGAATATTTTTTATGTTTATTTTTATTGGCACCGCTTCCTTAGCGCAGGCCCAGTGGACAACCGCATTTCATTTAAGTAATCGGCCTTTTATTGGGGTGAATCGTCAATTAGGGGACAATTGGCTTCCGGAATTCAGGGTAGATGTAGATAATAGTTTTGAATTTACCGGCTTGGAACTGGCTGTCAATTATTCCTTTTTCCAAAATGAAACAGTTCAATTATATGGAGGTCTTGGTGGAAGGGTGAATTATTTTTCAGGCTTAGTTATACCGGCAGGTTTAAATATTTACCCCTTTGAGAACAAAAATTTTGGTTTTCAAATGGAAATCGCTGGAATAATTGGAGAGGTGAGCATTCTTAGGGGTTCTACCGGCATCCGATATCGGTTTAACAAAAACTAAAACTGCTTTAGCTTTACCATCATATCCCAAACGGCTATCCCTAAGGTGACAGAGATATTTAAGGAATGCTTAGTCCCCAATTGAGGAATTTCGAGGATATGATCGCATTTTTCAAGTACCTCGTCTTCCACTCCAAACACTTCATTTCCGAAAATCAGTGCAATTTTATCTGTTTTTTCTGGTTGATATTCATTTAAAAAAATAGAATTATCTACCTGTTCCAAGGCACAGATTTTATATCCCTCCGCTTTTAATTGGGTAATAGCTTCAACTGTGCTTTCAGAATAACTCCATTCCACCGATTCTGTGGCTCCTAAAGCAGTTTTTTGAATGTCCCGATGCGGAGGTGTTCCAGTGATTCCACAAAGAAAAATTTTTTCAACACGAAAGGCATCCCCTGTTCGAAAAGCTGAACCCACATTATTCAGGCTTCTCACATTATCCAAAACAAGGACTATCGGGCTTTTTCCTGCTTTTTTGTAATCTTCAATTGAGAGCCTGTTGAGCTCTTCCATACTTAATTTTTTCATCGCCTTTTGTTCTGCTTGCGGATTGCCTTATTTTCAGGTTTTATTCTAAATGAATAACCCGAGCAAAAATAGTATAAAGTAAGCATACCCTCCCATGAGCAAATCCAAAGATGGCAAAGAAACCCCTTTAATGAAGCAGTATAATGCCATTAAAGCCAAACATCCAGGCGCCTTATTGCTGTTTCGGGTAGGGGATTTTTATGAAACTTTTGGTGAAGATGCAGTCAAAGCGAGTAAGGTGCTGGACATTGTTTTGACAAAAAGAGCAAATGGCTCTGCTTCTCATATTGAATTGGCTGGTTTTCCTCACCATTCCCTTGATACTTATTTACCCAAATTGGTAAGAGCGGGAAATAGGGTTGCAATTTGTGACCAATTGGAAGATCCGAAGTCCGTCAAAGGAATCGTGAAGAGAGGCGTGACCGAATTAGTAACTCCAGGTCTTTCCTTTAATGATCAGGTACTAGATACCAAACGAAATAATTATTTGGCATCCATCCATTTTGGAAAGGATACGCATGGAATTTCATTTCTTGACCTGTCCACAGGTGAATTCATGTGCGCTGAAGGTTCCGCATCTTATTTGGAAAAGCTGATACAAAGCTTTGCTCCTTCAGAAATTATTTACTCCAAAGCTGCTAAAAAAGCTGCTCAAGAACTCTTAAAGGATGATTTTATCACATTTCATTGTGAAGATTGGGTATTCCAATATGACTTTACCTATGAGAAACTAAAAGGGCATTTTGGGACCGCGAACTTAAAAGGTTTTGGAATTGAAGATCAAGAATTAGGGATAATCGCAGCGGGAGCGATTTTATATTACCTGGAAGAGACGGAACATAAAGAAATTCAACATATCTCAGCCATTTCCAGAATTGCCGAGGAGAAATATGTATGGTTGGATAAGTTTACTATCCGGAATTTGGAGTTGGTCTATGCTCAGCATGAGGGAGGAGTTCCTTTGATTCAGATATTGGATCAAACGGTCACACCCATGGGCTCCAGAATGATGAAAAAATGGATGGTGTTGCCTCTAAAAGACAAAGGAGCCATCGAGGAAAGACTGAACGTTGTAGACTTCTTCTATCAAAACTCAGTATTGATAGAAAATATCGTACAAGAGCTCAAACATATTGGAGATTTGGAGCGCTTGATATCCAAAGTAGTGGTAGGAAGAGCCAATCCAAGAGAGATCAATCAGATCAAAAGAGCCTTAAAAGCGCTTATTCCTATCAAGGAGCTTTTAAAAAGTCAGGAAAATCCAACTCTAAAAAGACTATCAGATCAACTCAATCTCTGTGAATTTTTGTTGGAAAAAATTGTCAAAGAGCTCAAAGAAGACGCTCCTATGTTGACGCACCAAGGAGGTATTATCAAAGATGGGGTAGATGATGAATTGGATGAGTATAGAAATCTCGCCAATACCGGAAAGGACTTTTTGGTTCAACTTCAGCAACGTGAGGTTCAGAATACAGGAATTACTTCATTAAAAATCGCCTTTAACAAAGTCTTTGGCTATTACCTGGAGGTTACACACGCACATAAAGATAAGGTTCCTCAAGAATGGATCAGAAAACAAACTTTGGTCAATGCTGAGCGATATATTACTCCAGAGTTAAAGGATTATGAGGAGAAGATCCTCCATGCAGAAGAGAGATTAGTGGGCTTAGAGCAAAAGTATTTTTTAGAATTGGTCCAGGAAACTGCTAAATATGTTACTCAAATTCAGCAAAATGCACGAGTGGTAGGTACGCTGGATGTGTTATTATCCTTTGCTCAAGTAGCGCTGACTAATTCTTACACCAGGCCAAAAGTTTCAGATACAGAAACCTTGGAATTTAAAGATGGTCGTCACCCCGTGATTGAGAAGCAACTACCATTAGGAGAGAATTATGTTCCAAATGACATTTATTTGGACCATGACAGCCAACAAATCATGATTATAACCGGTCCTAACATGGCAGGTAAATCGGCCTTGTTAAGACAAACAGCTTTGATTGTTTTGATGGCCCAAATGGGAAGTTTTGTTCCAGCTTCTTTTGCACGCGTGGGAATTATTGACAAGGTTTTTACAAGAGTTGGGGCATCCGATAATCTATCGAAGGGAGAGTCTACATTTATGGTAGAAATGACGGAAACGGCTAGTATTTTGAATAATCTATCTAACCGTAGTTTGGTCTTGATGGATGAAATTGGCAGAGGTACTTCTACGTACGATGGGATTTCCATTGCTTGGTCCATCGTGGAATACCTACATAATCATCCAAATTTTAAAGCGAAGACACTATTTGCAACGCATTATCATGAGTTAAACCAACTTACAGAAGATTTTCCAAGAATAAAGAACTTTAATGTTTCAGTAAAGGAAGTGGGAAATAAGGTCATTTTCATGAGAAAATTGAAGGAAGGGGGAAGTGAACATAGCTTTGGTATTCATGTGGCACAAATGGCGGGCATGCCTAATCCGGTTGTCTTGAGGGCCTCAGAAATTATGAGTCACTTGGAAAAAGACAAAGCCGTCAATGAGAAAAACGAAAACATTAAATCTATTCCTAAAAACAATTATCAATTAAGTTTATTTGAGATTGATCCTAAAATTCAAGAGGCCAAGGAGTTAATAGAGCAAATAGATATCAATGCCATTTCTCCTATAGAGGCGCTATTGAAATTACATGAGATTAAGAAAAAATTAGAAGGGTAGTTGATTGGTAAATATGTATATTAGGAAGGAGTTTAACCAAGGAAGCAGAGTTTATGGATAAGGTGCTTTTGAAGGACCTGAAAAAGCAGGATAAATATTCAAAATTTTTTCACTCGTGGAAAGAGCAGGAGTTTAAAGATTCTCCTAATGAGGAAAAGATGCTTGCTGATCTTGAAGTTCTCAGTCAAAATATCGGGATGAGAGAAGGTTTAGTCATCGCATGTTTTGATTATCGAAATTTAAGTTTAGGATTCTTTACTGGAAATATAGAGGAGTTGACAGGTTATCCTGCTTCGATGTTTAAATCGAAAGGGATGGAAACCTCTTTTACTATGATTCATCCAGACGATAGGGAAGAACTTTTTCGTTTCCAGAAGATTGTGCTTGATGCTTTTCATCAGCTTTCCATTCCGGAGAGACATCGATTTGAGTTTTCTTATACTACCAGATGGGTCCATAGAACTACCCAGGAAGTTTTTTGGATGATGGGAAGGGTGAAACCTTATTTGATCGATTCGGCTGGTAATTTTGCGATGGATTTACATATCATTGTGAAACTGCATACCCCGCCTAAGACCAAAAATTACGACTGGAATTATTCCTATGTAAAAGATGATGGAACTAGGATTTTTGTGAGTAAAAATTCTCCTTCAAACCGGGAGATTTCCTTGACCAAAAAGGAGAAAGAAATTGTTAGCTTGATTTTGGATGGGCTAGGATCCAAAGAAATCAGTGAAAAATTGAATATCTCCTTTAATACGGTTTCCACCCACCGAAAGAATATATTAAGGAAGTTGGGAGCAAAAAACTTGGGGGAAATGATAAAAATTATTGCTTCCTATGACTTTGATATGGTGCTGTAAATCAACTTTATCAGAGAATCTCGAAAGAAAAAGGAAAAAAAATTCATGAACAATACTTGTAAATTTATTTAACGATCTTACCTTTGCATCCACAATTCGCTCAAAGATCGTTTGAGTTTTGAAAAAGCGAGAGTAGCTCAGCTGGTAGAGCACGACCTTGCCAAGGTCGGGGTCGCGAGTTCGAATCTCGTCTCTCGCTCTAAGAAGCCCTTGATTCAAGGGCTTTCTTGTTTAGAGTTTAAGTAGCTCCGAATCGTTGGAGTGAAGCCGGGATGGTGGAATAGGTAGACACGCAAGACTTAAAATCTTGTGGCTTCACGGCCGTGCGGGTTCGATTCCCGCTCCTGGTACAAAAGCCTCACAGCAATGTGGGGCTTTTTGTATTTTACTCGGTTCGAGATTTATTTTTTAAAATTCAATCGCTACTTTTTTGGGTCAGGATGATAAGACCTATAAATTTGAATGACCATTCAACTTTTACCTTTGTTTCACGAAAAACGATCCCAAAAGGCCATTAAATCTCCAAAAATGCAAACCATCCCATTATATATAGATAATAAGTCAGTCAACGGAACAGGTAAGAGCTTTGATAACTTCAATCCTGCCACCGGTCAAAAAACCCATCAAGTCACCAGTGCTTCTTTGGAAGATTTTGAAAAAGCAATCGAGTCCGCGAAAAGAGGTTTCAAAGTATGGTCTGCCATGTCTCCCACTGAGAGAGGGAGAATTTTACATAAAGCTTCTGCCTTGTTACGTGAGAAAAATGAGGAATTAGCTCTGTTGGAATCTCAGGATTCTGGTAAACCCCTTAAAGAAGCAGTGGCGGTAGATGTAATTTCCGGAGCAGATTGTTTGGAATATTATGCAGGGTTAGCGCCTACTTTACATGGAGAGCATTTTGAATTGGGAGGAGATTTTGCCTACACCAAAAGAGAACCGTTGGGGATTTGTGCCGGTATTGGAGCATGGAACTATCCTATCCAAATCGCTTGCTGGAAAGCAGCACCTGCTTTAGCTTGTGGGAACGTTATGATTTTTAAACCTGCTGAACTGACTCCGTTATCTGCTTATCTATTGGGAGATGTTTTCAAAGAAGCAGGAATGCCAGATGGAGTTTTCAACGTGATCCAAGGCGATGGAGAGGTAGGTCAAATGATGACTGCCCATCCAGCAATTGCCAAGGTTTCTATTACCGGAGAAGTAGGAACGGGTAAAAAGGTCATGGCAGCTTCTGCTGCTACCTTGAAGCATGTTACCTTGGAATTAGGAGGTAAATCACCCATAATTATTTTTGAAGATGCCGATATTGATGAAGCGGTAAACGGAGCCATGCTTGGCAATTTTTACACTCAAGGAGAAATATGCAGCAATGGAACTCGCGTTTTTGTGCATGAAACTATCCGCGAAAAATTTATAGCGACCCTTGTCGAAAAGGCGAAACAGCTCAAAGTGGGGAACCCATCAGACCCAGAAACCCAAATAGGTGCACTAATCAATAAAACCCATTTTGAAAAAGTCATGGGCTACATTGATTTGGGCAAAAAGCAAGGAGCGGAATTAATCTATGGTGGAAAGCAAATCAAGGTTCTAGGTTGTGAAGGAGGTTATTTCATAGAACCTACCATTTTTGAAAGCAAAGTGGATGATTGCGAGATCGTTCAAGAGGAAATTTTTGGTCCAGTCATGACTATCTTGACTTTCAAAGAGGAGTCAGAGGTTTTACAACGTGCCAATGATACCGAGTTTGGTTTAGCTGCAGGCGTCTATACCAATGATTTGCGAAGAGCCCACCGTATGGTAGCAGGACTTCAAGCAGGGATGTGTTGGATTAATACTTACAATATCAATCCTGTTGAAATCCCATTTGGGGGCTATAAACAATCTGGGATTGGAAGGGAAAATGGCTTGGCAGCCATCGAGCATTATTCCCAATTGAAAACCGTGTATGTGGCAATGAAAGACCTTGGTAATCCCTTTTAATACAAGAAAGGCCGCCTTATTTCTACATTGATTGAGCAGAAAACGCTAATCTGAATGACTTTTTGTATTTTACAGCAATGAAGGAATTGGAATTTTTTGCTACTGATTGGCCTACCCTCAAAAACGGATTGCTCGTTGCTGGTGTGGCTTTAGGCGTCTTTTTATTATTTGTTTTTTTCGCTAGAAAATCTAAAACCTTTCTTAGGGTTCGTTTAATTAAGCGAATGGACGATGATTTATTGGCAAATTTTCTTGCTGGGATTGCCAGTGCTTTGGTTATCTTGGCAGGTCTGTTGATCGTCCTTAGAATCATCGGTTTATCCGGAGTGGTCTCAGGCTTATTGGCAGGAGCAGGAATTTCCGCTTTTATCATTGGCTTTGCCTTGAAAGATATTGGGGAAAATTTTTTAGCTGGGATTATACTCGCCTTCAAAAGACCTTTTCGCGTGGGCGATTTGGTAGATATCATTGGGATGAGGGGACAGGTACTTACCCTTAACCTGAGAGATACTCAAATTAAAACGGCAGATGGAAAAGATGTATTTATTCCGAATGGAGTCATTCTAAAAAACCCATTGACCAATTTTACCATTGATGGATTCCTTCGATATGATTTTATCATTGGTCTGGATTATGGATCCGATTATCAAGGGGCAGTTGAATTGATTCAATCTTCCATTATCCTTGTTCCAGGTGTCTTGCAGGGAGTTAAATCCCCAAATGTTTGGGTGGTTGATTTAGCAGAAAGTACCTTAAATATCCAAGTAACATTTTGGGTAGATACCTTTGAGCGTTCTATTTCTGATGCAGTAGTAAAAAGTAATGCAATCATTAAGGTATTGACAGTATTAGAAAAGGCCGGCTATAATATGCCGGCCAAGATCATTGAGTTGAAAAATCATCAGGGCAAAAGCCTGAAGACTTCTTAATTTATTTATTGAGGATACCGGCTAAGTCTGCAGGAGAATAGTTGACGGATTTGAGGGTTTTATGATCCCCTTCTCTGAACACTAGATACAAATCCCCTTCTTTTTCATAAAAGCAAGGAGTTCCCTTTGCTTCATAATGTGCGACGGTAGCTTTCGCTTCTTCTTCTGATTTACAAGCTTTACTCATATTGGAGCGCTGAACCTCATCAAATAGGGTTTTGAATTTTTCACCTAACCCAAACTCTAGGATGGCACCGGATAATACGTATTGTAAATCACAAAGAGCATCGGCAATTTCAACCAGGTCTTTGTTTTCAATCGCTTCTTCCAATTCTCTTAGCTCTTCTGCCAATAAGGAAACACGGAGATTACAGCGTGTATCGGAAGGAATGGTAGGTTCAGCTAAAACTGGATGTTTGAATGTCTCGTGAAATAAAGCGACTGAGGTAAGTGACTTTGGATCTTGCATGTTTTATTTTAATGATTGTTCGAAATAAATGAAAAAGACTGGAATTACCGGTCTTAGAAAAAGCTTTTATTCCTGCAAATAGATAAACTGCATGGAAATAGCCCTTATATATTCGAAATGGGCTGTGTACTAGTGCTATTTCTGCCGTTTTTGAAATTGAGAATCAGACAATAAGTCTGATTTTGTGACAAGTTGATTAAGTTTGCAATCTATATGGCAGTTGGTTGAATTTTTGAACCAAGTTGCTAGAATTATAATTCCATGGAAATTACCTTTTATAAATATCAAGGAACAGGAAATGATTTTGTAATGATCGATGATCGTTCTGAGTCATTTGATGTTTCTGATTTGGAGCTGGTTTCAAAGTTATGCGACCGTAAGTTTGGAATAGGAGCCGATGGATTGATTTTGATTCGGAATCATCCAGATTATGATTTTGAAATGATTTATTTCAATGCCGATGGGTCGCAGAGTATGTGTGGGAATGGAGCACGTTGTGCTGTTGCTTTTTCTGCATTTTTGGGAATCGTAACCTCCAAGACTCATTTTCTTGCGATTGATGGTGCCCATGATGCGGTAATCAAAGACGGTTTAGTCCAATTATTAATGGGAGATGTGAGCGGCATTGAATCCAAAGAGCAGGATTATTTCGTCAATACCGGTTCCCCTCATCATATTCGTTTAGTAAAAGCGGTTTCTGATTATCCAGTTTTTGCTGAAGGTAAAGAAGTGAGATACAGTTCCACTTATGCTCCCGGAGGTACCAATGTCAACTTTGTGGAGGCAATTTCCGAAGATGAGATATTCGTAAGAACCTATGAACGGGGTGTAGAAAATGAAACCCTTTCTTGCGGGACTGGAGTGACTGCTGCTGCGTTGGTCTATGGAAAGGATCTTCCAGCCGCTGAAATAAAAATTAATACCCTTGGTGGGAAGTTATCCGTTAAATTTACCTCAAAGCCATCAGGAGGATTTTCCGATATTTGGTTAATCGGTCCTGCAGAGCAAGTGTTTAGCGGAACAATTAAAATTTAGGAGAAAAAGGATCATTCAGTACTAACTGGATATCATTATCAATTGTAATAAAAAGGGCTTAATTTTAGAGCCCGATTTGAGAATCACATTCACTCGACATGTTAGAATTAATTGCCAAAGGACTCGCGAAAGTATTCGGTACTAAGTCCGATAGAGATATTAAAGAATTAACCCCAAAAGTAGAAGAGATCAATAAGATCTTTAAAAGCTTTGCTTCCCTCAGTGACGATGAGTTGCGGGCAAAGACTGCTGAAATCAAAGGTATCATTGATGCTAAACTCAAAACAATCGACGATAGCATTGGAGAGATAAGAATTAAAATCAATGAACTTCCTGCGAATGCAATTCATCAAAAGGATCAACTTTTCAACGAAATTGATCAACTGGAAAAGCAGCGGGATGAATCTTTGGAAGAGGTGCTATTGGAGGTAATGCCTACGGCGTTTGCGGTAGTGAAAGAGACCGCAAGAAGATTCAAAGAAAATAAGCAGCTGAAAGTTACAGCCAACTTAAATGACCGTGAACTGGCTGCGCGCAAGCAAAATGTAGAAATCGATGGAGATCATGCCATCTGGCACAACACTTGGTTGGCAGCAGGTAACGAAGTAGTTTGGGATATGGTCCACTACGATGTTCAGCTAATCGGTGGGATGGTTTTACATAGTGGTAAAATTGCAGAGATGGCTACTGGAGAGGGTAAAACCTTGGTTTCCACACTTCCTGCGTACCTTAATGCCTTGGCAGGAAGAGGAGTTCACATTGTAACAGTCAATGATTATCTGGCGAAACGTGACTCCGAATGGAATGCTCCACTTTTTGAATTCCATGGGTTGTCTGTAGACTGCATTGATAAATACCAACCGAATTCAGCTGGAAGAAAGAAAGCCTATGCATGTGATATCGTGTATGGTACCAATAACGAATTTGGATTTGACTATTTACGTGACAACATGGCTCGTGATGGCGGAGACTTAGTTCAAGGCAAGCATCATTTTGCCATGGTCGATGAGGTCGATTCCGTATTGATTGATGATGCAAGGACTCCATTGATTATTTCCGGTCCTGTACCAAAAGGCGATGTGCATGAGTTTGATGACATGAAACCTCGTGTGGCCACTTTGGTGGACGAACAAAGAAAATTAGTTCAAGGGTACCTTACCTCTGCTAAGAAATTATTGGCAGAAGGCAATGAAAAAGAAGGGGGATTGGCATTATTTAGAGCCTTCAGAGGGATGCCTAAATACAAGCCATTGATCAAATACCTTTCTGAGCCAGGTATTCGGGTAATTCTTCAAAAAACAGAAAACTACTACCTACAGGACAATAAGCGAAACATGCCTGAGGCAGATGAGCCATTATTGTTTACGATTGATGAAAAAACCAATGTGGTTGATTTGACGGATCGTGGGATAGATACGATGACTACCAAGAATGAAAATGCAGAGTTTTTCATTTTGCCGGATATCGGTGTAGTAATCGCAGACTTGGAAAAAGATGATTCCTTGGATGATAAAGAGAAGTTGGTTCGAAAAGAAGAAGTCATCAAAGACTATGGAGTAAAAGCCCAACGTATTCATACAGTAAATCAATTGCTAAAGGCCTATTGTATGTTTGAACGAGACACAGAGTACATCATTGTGGATGGAAAAGTGAAGATCGTGGATGAGCAAACAGGTCGTGTCATGGAGGGTAGAAGATATTCCGATGGCTTACACCAGGCGATAGAAGCGAAGGAAAACGTGAAGGTGGAGGATGCCACTCAAACTTACGCGACGATTACCTTACAGAACTATTTCAGAATGTACCATAAGTTGGCTGGTATGACTGGTACAGCAGAAACTGAAGCTGGGGAATTCTGGGAGATTTATAAATTGGACGTGGTAGTTATTCCTACCAACAGAGTAATCCAACGTTCAGATAGAGAAGATAAAGTTTATAAAACCGTCCGTGAGAAATTCAATGCGGTTGTAGATGAAATCAATGAATTGGTAGCAGCAGGAAGACCTGTGTTGGTGGGTACAACTTCAGTGGAAATTTCAGAGGTGCTAAGTAGAATGCTTACTCTGAAGAAAATACCTCATCAGGTATTGAATGCGAAGCAACACGCGAAGGAAGCAGATGTAGTTGCTGCTGCGGGTCAAGCAGGAACCGTAACCATTGCTACCAACATGGCAGGTCGTGGTACTGATATTAAACTTTCGGATGAATCTAAAAAAGCAGGAGGTTTAGCCATTATAGGTACCGAAAGACACGAATCCAGACGGGTCGATAGACAGTTGAGAGGTCGTGCTGGACGTCAAGGTGATGTGGGTTCTTCTCAATTCTTTGTTTCTCTGGAAGATAGCTTAATGCGTCTATTTGGCTCGGATCGAATTGCCAAGTTAATGGATCGAATGGGGCTTGAAGAAGGAGAGGTAATTCAACATAGCATGATTACCAAATCCATTGAGCGTGCTCAAACGAAAGTTGAAGAAAACAACTTTGGTACCAGAAAGAGGTTGCTAGAGTATGATGATGTGATGAACTCACAGCGTGAAGTAGTGTATAAAAGAAGAAGAAATGCACTAAAAGGAGACCGTCTGGAGTTAGATATATTGAATATCATGTATGATGTATGCGAAAGCAACATCGAAATGGGAAAATCTACTGGTGATCCTGAAGATTTGAGATTGAATGTCTTTACGTCTTTAGGCTTGGATTATCAGATTTCTGAAAGTGATTTGAAATCTAAGGATTCCGCAACTTTGACTCAAGAGTTGTATGAAGCGGCCTTTGATAATTACCAGAAAAAGAATGAGTTGATCATGAGCACTGCGCTCCCAATCTTCAAGAAGGTTCAGGAAGAAAGAGGAGCTACCGTGAAAGACATCATGGTTCCGATTTCTGATGGCATCAAGCAGATTGGAGTAGTCGTAAATCTTGAAGGAATGATCAATAGTGAAGGTCGTGAATTGATCCGATCCATTGAAAAGAACGTGACCTTGGCGATCATTGATCAAAACTGGAAAGAGCATCTGCGAGATATGGATGACTTGAAGCAGTCAGTTCAGAATGCAGTGTATGAGCAAAAAGATCCGTTATTGATTTATAAGTTTGAAGCATTTGAAATGTTCAAGCGGTTCATCGGTAAATTGAATGAAGATGTGATTTCATTCATTTCAAGAGCGGATTTACCAAAACAAGACCCTAGTCAAGTGAATGCGGCGCAGCCTCCTGGAGCGGCAGAGCCACAGGGACAAGCTAGCAAAGCAGAAGTTTCCAGTACCTTGAATCCAGGTGCAAATAGAGCTGCTGCTGCAGCGGCAAGTGCAGGAAGACCAGCTCCTCAAGTAGTTGCTCCAAGAAAGTCTGACAAAGCTTATGGAAGAAATGATCGGGTGAATGTTCAATATACCAATGGAACTACCAAATCAGATGTGAAATATAAAAGCGTCGAGCAGGATATTCAGGAAGGTAAGTGTATTATTATCGATTAAAGAAACAGATTATGAAAGCAGTTTGGGTTCTCGGATTAGTAGTCATTGTAGTAGGTTGTAATTCCAGTAAGTCCGCTTCTGGTGGTGCCTCTGCTTATGCTTCTTACCAAGAAAATCTGACGAGTTCATTGCCTGTATACCCTAATTATGAAGCTGAATTGGCAGCTCAATCCAATGCCAATGCCAATACTTCCGTGAAAACGGTGGATGGAGAGTTAGACCAGAAGATTCAAGAAATCTATGATAGAAATATTACTGAGCCTTATTTTAATGGGTATTCGGTATTGGTTTACTCTGGAATTGACCGAACAAAAGCATTTGAGACACAAGATGAATTGAAGGAATATTTTCCTGATATAAAGGCTGAAATGCAATACCAAGAACCCCGCTATTTGGTAAAGGTGGGTAAGTTTAATTATAAAATAGAGGCTCATAAGAGCTTTTCACTGATCAAATCTCAGTTTCCTACTGCAAGAATTATTCAGGATAGATTTCAGAGAAAAGAATATGAAGCCCCTGAAATCTTAGATTCGAATGCTGAAGGACAAAATTAAGTCACTGGCCAAGGCCTATAAAGAAGAAGTTATTGCGAACCGCAGACATCTGCATGCCAATCCAGAACTATCCTATGCCGAGTTTAAGACCTCTGCTTTTGTGGAAGAAAAGCTCAAGGGTTTAGGGATTACCAAGATTGATAAAAAAGCTACCACAGGCTGGTCAGCTTTGATCGAAGGTAAAAATCCAAACAAAAAAGTAGTGGCACTTCGAGCAGATATGGATGCCTTGCCGATCATAGAAGCTAATGATGTACCTTATAAATCCAAAAATGTTGGGGTAATGCATGCCTGTGGGCATGATGCACATACGGCTTCTTTATTGGGAGCAGCTAAAATCCTCAATGAAGTTAAAGACGACTTTGAAGGATCCATCAAATTGATTTTTCAACCAGGAGAAGAGGTAGTACCTGGTGGAGCTTCATTAATGATCAAAGATAAAGTTCTAGAGGATCCAAGACCTGCCGGAATTATTGGCCAGCATGTGATGCCTTTTATTGATGCCGGTAAAGTAGGTTTCAGAAAAGGAATTTACATGGCTAGTGCCGACGAAATCTATGTCACTGTCAAAGGAAAAGGAGGGCATGGAGCTATGCCTGAAACCTTGATTGACCCAGTATTGATTGCTTCTCATATGATTGTGGCTTTACAACAAGTGGTGAGTAGAGCGGCTAGTCCTAAAATCCCATCAGTTCTTTCTTTTGGACGATTTGAAGCCTTAGGAGCCACGAATGTGATTCCAAATGAAGTAAAGATTCAGGGAACGTTCAGAACGCTCAATGAAGAATGGCGGGCGAAAGCACATGGAAAAATGCTTCAGATCGCTCATGGGATTGTAGAAGGGATGGGAGGAGAACTGGATTTCGAAATCCGAAAGGGATATCCATTTTTAAAAAATGATCCAGAATTAACAGATAGGTCACAGCAAGCTGCCATTGAATACTTAGGAAAGGAAAATGTATTGGATTTGGATATCTGGATGGCTGCAGAGGATTTCGCCTATTACTCTCAAGAGATCAACGGTTGTTTTTATAGATTAGGAACCAGAAATGAGGCAAAAGGGATCACTTCTGGAGTTCACACTCCAACTTTTGACATTGAAGAAGATGCCTTGGAAATTGGTGCAGGTTTGATGGCTTGGTTGGCAGTTTCAGAATTGCAAAATTCTTAATATTCAGTTTACCTCTTCTTTTTATTTTCCCCTTAGATTTAGGACTAAATTTATTGGTATGAAATTCATCAAATCTATCATCTTGACCCTGATCATGTCAATGATGGGGTCACAGGTTTTCGCCTGGGGACAACTTGGCCATTATTTGATAGGCTATATGGCTAATATGCAGTTGAAAAACTCAACTCGAAAGAAAGTTGAGCAAGTGCTAGGCCCCATGAGCTTGGGAAGAAGCGGTACTTGGATGGATGAAATCAAATCTGACAGATCTTACAACTATGCGTATTCTTGGCATTACCTGACCAGTAAATCTGGAGAATATGACCCTGAACTTCAGGAAGAAGGTGGCGATGCATATGAAGCAATCCTTAGATTGAAAGGTGAACTGATTGCTGGAAACCTGAGTCCTCAGGAAGAAGCAGAAAAGTTAAAAATGCTAATTCATATTGTTGAAGATATTCATCAACCGTTACATGTGGGTACTGGTGAAGATCGGGGGGGTAACGATGTTAAATTGGAGTATTTTTACCAACCGACCAATTTGCATTCGGTATGGGATTCTGGAATGATTGATCGGTGGGCGATGTCTTACACGGAAATAGGAGATGAGTTGAGCAGAAGAATTACTTCTGAGATGGAAAATCAATATAGAAAAGCTACCATCGATGATTGGTTGAAAGAAGCGGTAAGCTTGAGACCGATGGTTTATAATCTTCCTGAAAATAAAAAGATATCCTACGAATATGGATATGAAACTAGGGATATTGTGGAGGAACGATTAATTGCAGCGAGTGTACGATTAGCTCAGATATTAGAGGAGATTTATTAAGTACTAAAAAAGAGATTTAGCCGAAAAAGCTTCTGGAAAATATCACTTCCAGAAGCTTTTTCATTTTAATTACTTTCTCTTTTCGAATTCCTTCTTAGCCCCATCCAGAAATTCCACGAAGTTGGAGATATCGGTATCATAAGAATGAGGATTTGCTAAAAGTGCTCCATTGTGGTCCAAAATCACATAATAAGGTTGGGCATTATTGTTAAATTCAGTGATCTGAAAATCGGCATTTTGTTTACCTAAGGTCTTTTTGACCTTTCCATCGTATTCAGAGGTATACCATTCACTTTCCGGAAGTTCCAGGCGCTCATCAATGTACAATGCGGCCATGACAAAGTCATTTTTCAACCTGTTTAGAACAGATGGATCTACCCAAACATTTTCTTCCATCTTACGACAGTTGACACAGCCATGCCCAGTAAAGTCAATCAATAAGGGCTTCCCTGCTTTTTTGGCCGCTGCCATGGCTTGATCATAATCAAAGTAGCCATGGATACCATAAGGGATATCCAAAATATCAGAATAGAGGACTGTTTCGTCAGAAATGGGTCTGTCCGACTCTAATCCTAGTCCTGAAGCTATAGAGAAGTTTTGAGTAGTCATTGGAGGAAGGTAACCGCTTAATAATTTGAGCTGTGCTCCAAACAATCCTGGTATCATGTACACTACAAACATAAAGGTTACCAACGCCAGAATTAGTCTTGGTACCCCAATAGTTTCCAATGGAGAATCATGTGGCAATCGGATTTTTCCTAGTAAGTAAAGTCCCATTGCTCCAAAGATGACGATCCAGATGATCAAGAATATATCACGATCCAAAATTCCCCAATGGTAAACCAGATCTGCAATGGAAAGGAATTTGAAGGCCAAGGCCAACTCCAAAAATCCCAATACTACTTTCACTGAATTCAGCCAACCTCCGGATTTTGGTAGGGATTTCATCCACTCTGGAAATATGGCGAATAAGGTAAATGGAATTGCAAATGCCATGGAGAATGCAAACATTCCCAAAATCGGCTTGATGAGTTCTCCACCAGCGGAGGAAATCAAAATGGATCCGACGATGGGTCCTGTGCAGGAAAAGGAAACCAATACTAAGGTAAAGGCCATGAAGAATACTCCAGCCAAGCCTCCTTTTTCAGCTTTGGCATCTACTTTATTAACAAAACTGGATGGAAGATTTATTTCAAATAATCCTAAGAAAGCCAAGGCAAAGAAGATGAAAACCCCGAAAAAGAAGAGGTTGGGTACCCAGTGGGTTGCCAACCAATTTGCAAATTCCGGTCCTTGGATTGCGGCCACTGCCGTTCCGGCTACGGTATAAATTGCGATAATGGAAATCCCATATATAAAGGCTTGTCGTATTCCCGCTGCCTTGGATTTTGACCTTCCAGTAAAGAAGGTGACGGTCATGGGGATCATGGGAAACACGCAAGGAGTAAGCAATGCTGCTAAGCCTGCTAAGAATGCCAAGACCATAAAACCTATTAAGGATTCACTTGAATCCGAAGTTTCTGTGGTAAATGTGGAAACTTGTTGCTCATCTGCATCTGTAGAGGGAGATTCAGATTCTACCACATCAAATGGGCTATCTAATTCGGCCTGTTCTTCACCTGCTGCATCGGAATTTACACTGCTACTTCCTGAGACTGCATTGAAGGAAATTTCAAAATCTTCTTCATAGTTGATACATTGGCCGGTGACATCTGAGCACATTTGGTATTCCAAATAGCCTTTAATGGTTCCAGATTCGGAATTCGCAATTAACTTTTGCTCAAACCTCCCTTTTCCCATAAAATACGTGACTTCCCCTTCCCAGATAGGATCAAACTTTTCTTTAGGATTAATAGGCGTCAGAGAACCTGAGAGCGTATAATCTGCTGATTCCTCTAAAACCAAGGTAGTCAAATTAGGTCCTAAGTCCGGATCAAAATCATTGGAGTAAACATACCATCCTATGGGTATCTGAGCTTCAAATACTAGTGTAGATTCCTCACCCACAACGGTTTTATTAGGCTCCAAACTAATGTTCCAACTTGGGGGTGATACAATCTGAGCCTCCGAAAGGGAGTTTAGACTCAGGAATAAGATAAATGCTACAGCTACCTGAAGAAATCTGTTGATTTTCATGTATTCAAGGATGATTGTATTCGAAAGGAAATTGAAGTGCAATAAGTTCCTGAATTACTGACTACTTAAAGTTTTGAAATGTTTGAAGAAAGCCGCAATAGTTTCAATTCCAATAAAATAATTGGCTACTCCATAGTGTTCATTGGGTGAGTGTAATGCATCAGTATCCAAACCAAAACCAAATAAAATAGGATCGGTTTCCAGTTCTTTTTGGAATAATGCAACGATAGGGATAGAACCGCCTTCTCTAGTAGGAATAGGTCTTTTTCCAAAAGTCTGCTCCATGGCTTTCTCTGCTGCCTGATATCCAATCGAGCTATCGGAAACCACTGCTGGAGAACCACCATGATGCGCGATTACCTTGACAGTTACTGATTTCGGAGCCATAGACCTGAAATAGTTCTCGAAAAGCTCAGAGATTTCATGCCAATCCTGATTGGGGACCAATCGCATGGAAATCTTAGCAGAGGCTTTGGATGGCAACACGGTTTTTGCACCTTCTCCAATATATCCTCCCCAAATACCATTGACATCTAAAGTTGGTCTGATACCCACTCGTTCAATGGTTGTATATCCATTTTCACCTTGAACGTCGGCTATTTTCAGTTTCTTCTTGTATTCATCCAGATCAAAAGGAGCTTCATTGAGCCTGGCTCTTTGTTCTGCTGTTAATTCTGCAACTTTATCGTAAAATCCTGGAATGGTGATGTGATCATTTTCATCCTTCATGGAAGAAATCATGTCGCAGAGCACATTGATAGGGTTGGCTACTGCCCCTCCATAGGTTCCAGAATGTAAGTCTCTATTAGCTCCAGTCACTTCCACTTCCATATAAGCCATGCCACGAAGTCCAACCGTGATGGAAGGGTCTTTCATGCTGATCATATGAGTGTCTGAAATCAATATGACATCAGCTTTTAATTTTTCCTTGTTTTCAATTACAAATTTGTCCAGGTTATCTGAGCCGACTTCTTCTTCTCCTTCAATCATGAACTTCACATTGCAAGGTAAATCTCCAGAGGCCATCATTGCTTCAAATGCTTTGATATGCATGTAGAATTGTCCTTTATCATCTGCTGAGCCTCTAGCGAAAATGGCTCCTTGTGGATGTTCTTCTGTCTTTTTGATAACCGGCTCAAATGGAGGAGAATCCCATAATTCGTAAGGGTCTGCAGGTTGTACATCATAATGCCCATAAACCAAAACGGTAGGTAATTCCGGGTTAATGATCTTTTCTCCATAGACAATAGGATACCCTTTGGTCTCACATATTTCTGCAGTATCAGCTCCGGCTTTGATTAAGCTTTCCTTCACAAAGTCAGCAGCAGCAAAAACATCATTTTTGAATTTAGGATCTGCACTGACTGATGGAATTCTCAATAAGTCTAATAGTTCATTTAAAAAACGGTCTTTATTATTCTGGATAAAATCTGAAACGGCCATAGAAGTTTATAATTGGGTTATACAAGGCTCAAAATTATCCTTTTAATGAGGAATTGCCTACTTTAAATACTACTTTTCTTCTTTATGAAATTCTATAAAAACGAATGAAAGCGATTCTTTGTGAGCAATTTGGAGATCCTGATCTATTGGAATTAAGAGAAGTGCCAGACCCAATTGTTGGGGAAAACCAAGTTTTAATAGAGGTGAATGCATGTGGGGTGAATTTTCCAGATCTGCTGATGATCCAGAACAAGTATCAGTTTAAGCCAGATCTTCCCTTTTCTCCAGGAGGTGAAGTAGCTGGAAAAGTCCTTGCTTTAGGGAAAAATGTGACGAATTTTCAGATTGGAGATTCAGTGTTAGCGCTATGCCGTTGGGGAGGTTTTGCAGAGAAGGTAGCTGTAGATTCGGATCGGGTTTTCTTACTTCCTGACTCATTAAACGCTAAATCAGCGGCAACCATGCTATATACTATGAGTACTTCTTATCATGCCTTGAAAGATAGAGCTGAATTGAAAGCAGGAGAATCTGTCCTTGTGCTCGGAGCTGCTGGTGGAGTGGGGTTAGCAGCTGTGGAACTTGCAAAAATGATGGGCGCCAAGGTAATAGCAGGAGCTTCTACTCCAGAGAAACTTCAACTTTGTAAAGATCGGGGTGCGGATTTTTTAATTAACTATGAAGAAGAGAATTTAAAAAGCCAAATCAAAGAATTGACAAATGGAAAAGGAGTGGATGTGGTGTTTGATCCTGTTGGAGGGAACTATACAGATTCTGCGATTCGGGGAATGGCTTGGAAGGGAAGGTATTTAATAGTGGGATTCTCCAATGGGGAAATTCCCAAAATACCGATGAATCTACCATTGCTGAAGGGCTGTTCTATTCTAGGGGTATTTTGGGGACAGTTTTCCAAATTGGAAAAAGAACTGAATTTGAAAAATCTAAATCAGTTGATTGACTGGATTTTGGAGGATAAACTGAAAGGACCAGAAGTGGCGGAGTTTCCAATCGATCGAGCAAAAGAGGCACTATTGAAACTTCAAGACCGTAGCAACTATCGTAAAGGCGTGGTCATCTTATAAAATGTTGCTTCACGGGTTGATTAATTACTTGATCTCAATTTTATGTAGTGAACTGTTGAGGAAGACAACGTCCAAGAAGGATTCTACAAATTTTGAGCGAAATTCTTATTTGACAGCAGTCACATTAACTTCAATATTTCCCCTGGTGGCTTTGGAAATTAAACAGATTTCATGCGCTGCATCGGCAAGTTTCTGAGCCTCTTCTAAAGAACTTGCATGTGGGATTTTAACAAAAATATCCACCGCAATTCCATAATCTTCAGGACCAAAACTTCCTAAATGTACTTTGGCTGTAATTTCAGAATCACGCAAACTTACTTTTTGAGCGACTGAAGCCAGCGCGCCTCCAAAACATGTAGAATAAGCCGCAGCTAATAATTGTTCAGGATTCGTTTTGCCACCTTCGCCTCCAATTTCCTTGGGCATGGCTACATCAAAATCCAACAATCCATCATCTGATTTGACATGACCCTTTCTTCCTCCTGTATTTCTAGCTATAGCAGTATAATCAACTTTTAATTTTTTCATTCCTTCTTAGAATTTTTTAGCTTTTCTACGCTTTCTAACAAGTTTTGAAGGGAATAGTTTAAACCAGATAATTCCAATCCTGGGATTTCGTTTAGAATTTCCTCTAAAGGCCGAAGGGCTTGCTCGACTTTGGTTTGAAGTGATTTGCCAGGGTAGGTCAACTCAATATGAACAGTTCGTTCATCATCTTCTCCTCGTTGTCGCTTGACGTAATTCATTGCTTCCAATTTTTTCAACAAAGGAGTCAGCGTTCCAGAGTCTAAATGAAGTCTTTCTCCTATTTCTTTTACCAAGAGGCTATCCTCTTCCCACAGCACAGTCATTGTCAGATATTGAGGATAAGTTAGATTATATTCTTTTAGGATGTTTTGAAGAAGTTGAATGAGTAACCTTGACGTACTATAAAGTCCAAGTGAGAGTTGATGAAGGGAGACCATTTTCTACAAATTAAATTTTATACAATTTAACTGTATAAGAACTTAATCCAAAGTTTTTCAATAATATCTCCCGATTAATGGGTGGTCCACAATTTGTCTTTTGAGGTCAAGTAAATCAATGGTTCCGGGAATGAAATAGGCTATTTCCCCTCCTGGTTCCACCAACAAGGTGATCGGTAAACTTCCGTCCCAGTTTTCTCCAACCACCTTGATCACTTCATATTTGTCATCGGTGTTCATGATGTAATTGGGTAAGGCAGAGGCTTTTCCTTTCAAAAACTTCAAAGCTTTGGCTTCCTGATCTGGATTATCCATGCTTATGGAAACGAATTGAAAATCACGTTCCCCATACATTCTTTGAAGGGTAACAAACTCAGGATACTCAATAATACAGGGTCCACACCAAGTAGCCCAGAAGTTCACAAGTAGCAATTCATCTGTATCATTTTTAAGAAGTTCAACTAACTCAGAGGGCGATAATTTTTCCAAATTCACTTCTTTTTCTTTCCAGGCTTTATTGGTTTTAATGGTGTATTCATTTTTCCAGGCCCATTTCATAGAACAGCCAAAAGATGGAGTTTGAGCTTGATCAGGGGGAAGACTTTCTCCCTGCAAAGTCAAATCAATGGCATTTCTTAAATCCTCAGCATTCGCACTGCCTGGTTTTTCAGAAGCATCGATTCTTCCGGAATAGGTCAATTTTCTATCCTTTTCGAATACAAATACATGTGGTGTGGCAGTGGGCCCATATGCCAAAGAAAATTCGTGTTGGTCTCCGTCATATAAATAAGGAAAATTATAGCCTTTGTCCTTCGCCCTGATTTTCATTTCCTCATAGGTATCACTGAGGTCGGTATATCCCAACTCCTCTGGAAGAATAGCGATGGGGCTATTAGTGGAAATAGCTACAAAAGCAACGTTTTTACCTTTGTAGTCTTCCACAGCTTGAATAAATCGATCTTCATAAGCTTGTGCAGTTGGGCAGTGATTACAGGTAAAGTTCACTACCAATACATCTGCTTCACGATAGTCTGAGAGTTGATGGAAATCGCCATCGACCCCAGGTAAGTTAAAATCTGGGGCCTTATCTCCTATTGCCAATTTTCCAATTGGCTTTTCCTCCACCATTTGAGGATTTGCTACAAAACTTGACTCCCCCTGATCTGAAACAGACTGTTCTCCTCCTATTTCATCAACTGATTTGCTATTACATTTTGTCAGCAGAAAAGTTAAAAGCAATAGTAGTTCAACAACGAGAACAATTTTCAACTTTGATTTCATAGTAGAGGATAAGGAGGTTTTGAATGCTAGTATTAGCCTAAGGTATACCCATGCTGGTACACGTAATGCAAATGCGTGTTGGCTTCAAAATCATCGATAAACACTTGTTTCGTTGGATCCCATTTCAATGGTCTTCCCAGTTTATGAGCGATGTTACCCAGGGTGCAGGAAGTACAAGTACTATGGCCTATTTCCACAGGGACAATAGGATCTTTTCTCATTTTAACTGAATCGATAAAGTCGACGTGATGAGCATTGAATCTGGTTTCTTCATTACTGAATTTTCTTTCACATGCCGGAACATTGGTATCGTATTGCCCACGTGAAACTTTTATCCAGCCTTTTTCACCAAAGAACTTGACTCCTTGGCGCCCCTCATCAAATGGAGTGATATGTATTTTTACATCATTTGGATAAAAATAGGTGAGTGGACTGGAATCTGTTGCAGGTATAATCTCCACTGGTCCGTTTCTATCCATTCCAATTCCCCATTGTGCTATGTCGATCATATGTGCACCCCAATCGGTCATCAATCCACCTCCGGTTTCTTCGTACCATCTCCAAGCTCCCCAAACTTTTTCATTTTGTTCAGGATTTAAACTGATAGGAGGGTTTAGTTCTTCGTTATAATGAATATCTGGAAGAGGACCTGTCCAAGTTTTCCAGTCTAATCCTGTAGGAATTTCCTGCTTAGGTAGGTCATAAGGCTTAGGGTGTGGAGGAGTTCCAACATTGACTAGCACTTCAGTAATTTTACCAAGGTTTCCTTTTTGTACCATTCGTACAGCATGTTGGAAGTTAGCTGCGGATCGTTGCATACTTCCTACTGCCAACACAATATTATTTCCTCTTACAGCTTTGATTAATTCCTGTCCTTCATGAATGGTAAATGTCAGCGGCTTTTCAAGGTAAATATCTTTTCCAGCGTGGCAAGCATCAATTGCCATCATGGCATGCCAGTGATCAGGGGATGCAATGACTACCGCATCTACTTCCGGGTTTGCCAATAATTCCTTGTAGTCTGCGTAAAGTCGAACTTCTTTGGCCTCTCGCTGATGCTCCTGATAATTCCTCGCCACACGTTCTTTGAAACGCTGTAGCTTTATTTCGTACACATCTGCTCCTGCTATCACATCCACAGAAGGATTGTTCATCATATTATTAAGCAGTCCCATTGCCTGCCTGCCTACCCCAATAAAGCCTAATTTGATGGTTTCGGAGTCTTTTTTAAAGGCAGGGTTAGAATTGGCAAAAGAGAGTGCAGGGATGCTACTAAGACCAATAGAGCTAAGAAGGGAAGTCCCAATAAACTTCCTTCTTGAAAAAGAAGATTTACTCATTTGTATTTATTTTGGGTTTGTTGATTGTCTATTCACAATTAGAGGAAATAAATTACTGTTTTTCTGAAGTTTAGTAAAATTTTCAGCCTTTATTTTGACTAAAGGTATCCGGGGTCTTTGTTTGGGCTTACTAGAGGGTTCTCGAAAAATCTTTACTTTTAATAACCTAAACCTACTTTCATGACTATTCAACAACTAGAATATTTAATTGCCGTGGATAAACATCGGCATTTTGGGCATGCAGCTGAAAGTTGCTTTGTGACCCAACCCACTTTGAGTGCACAGTTGAGTAAGCTGGAGAGAGAATTAGGGGTGATTTTGTTTGATAGAAGCAAAATGCCTGTAATTCCCACTGAGATTGGAGTTCAGATTATTGCCCAAGCCAAAAGAGTAGTATCTGAAAGCAAAGGGATTTTGGAGTTGGTAGCTCAATTGAAAGGAGATATTTCTGGGGTGATTAAGCTGGGAATTATCCCTACACTCGCTCCTTATTTACTTCACCTATTTATTAGAAAGTTTCTTGAAAAGTATCCAAAAGTGAAAATGGAAGTTCAGGAAATGGTCACAGAAGAAATTGTCAGAAAACTCAAAAATGACGAGTTGGATTTAGGGATTGTAGTGACTCCACTTCATGAAATTGGGGTGGTCGAAAAGCCGATGTTTTATGAAAAATTCTATGCTTACTTATCCAAAGGTCATCCTTTACTGAAAGAAAAAGAATTCAGGCCGGAAATGATTAATCAAGAAGACTTGTGGATTTTACAACAAGGTCACTGTTTCAGGGACCAGGTGATCAATCTATGTGATCAAAGATTGAGTGGGCCCAGTAACTTCCATTATGAAAGTGGATCTTTGGAAGGCTTAAAAAACATGGTTAATAAGTATCAAGGGGTCACCTTGCTTCCGGAGTTAGCTACCTTTGACTTATCTGAAGAGGAAAAATCAAGAATTCGTCCATTTGCCGGGGTACCACCAATAAGGGAAGTAAGTATTATTTTAAATCGGAGTTACTTGAAACAAAAATTAGTAGAGCTCTTATATAATGAGATAACTGATTCTATTCCTGCAAAAATGACATCCAAATCCCACGGCAAAATCGTTCGGTTTAAGTAATCAAGGTTTTTTGTAAAGGATGTAATGGTCGGCCAAGTCTCCAGTAATCATATTGCCTGATTTGTCTAATTGCCAAATTTGATTTTCACCGATTTTATATTGGTTTGGAGCATACTTTACGCCTTCTAAGAATATTTTCGAACCAGTTTCATCCCATTTGAAGGTTCCGTTGAAGGTTTCTTCCAAAGCATCATTCCTCCCTAAATAATTGGTGACTATGAAATAGGTCATATCCTGATTGAGTGTCAGGGTGGTTTCTATCCCTTCGCAGTCAGCGCAGGGTACGATCCCTGAATAAGTCCCATTCCAATCCAAGGAGGTTCTGGAGTTGTCTCCAATTGGTAACCCCTCGCGTAATTGCTCCTGTATATCATCAGTTGTTTCTACCACGTCTTTTTTCGTTACTTCCTGATTGGAACAAGAGCTTAGAAGGACTAGAAAAAAGAGAGTAAAAATTGAATAAAGGCACTTCATTTTAATAGAATTTGATACAAAGGTAGCCTTGAAGTACATAAACCAAAACCTAATGGATAATAAAAAAGGAGAACTGTAATCAGTTCTCCTTAGGCTTAACAATTGCTAATCTTTTAAAGTGATTTTGGATGATTGGATGCTCCATATCCCACAATCACTACATGGGTTATCTCTTGATTTTTTAGAAATGAACTTTGATTGAAGTCTAATTTTGAAAGCCAGTTTTCTCCAATCATTTGGTAATACTCCCCTCTTTCATGATATAGTTTGGAAGAATAGGGGTTTTCCTCAATTGCTTTATTTAATGCAGCAAGATGATCCACTTTTTCAGGAGTTTTATACTTTGTCAATGGATTTTTTATAAACTCACCACCTTGGCTCAAGCGGAACTCAAAAGTCATCAAGTAATCTTCACCGGTCTTTTTTCCATCTAAAAAACTAGGATCCCATTTTTCTTTTACCAGTGCATAGGTTCTTAGTATTTCTTCAGATAATTTTTCATGAGAAGAATAAACGGTAGGCTCTCCCATGGGATAACCAGAATCATCAATGGATATGGATAAAGTGACAAATCCAGACTTATTCTCTGCCCTGACCTCTGCTGGATATTTTACATTTTTAGACAACATTTGATTCATGGCTGCTGGCCCACTAGAGTTTTGAGCCATTGCTCCAACCCCTACAAAAAATAAGATCAAAAATAGTGAGGTTAATTTTTTCATAAGAAATTTGGTTTAGTGTTAGTTGAACTAAACTACTGATTTTAAGGCAAATAAAAAAGTAATCCTTAGTTGTTTTTAAACACTCCAAAGTGCCATAGAACTCCTGCTGGATCGTGAAGAAAAAACTCACTTCCCCATTCTTCATGTTTGATGGTGCTCAACTTGACTCCTTTAAACTTATCTGGAAGACCAAGCACTTTCATAGCTTCCCAATAAGATTCCAGCTGCTCCACTTCCAAAAAAATCATGCAGTTTTCACACCATTCTTTGAAATAATAGTCCTGTAGATAAAAGCAGATATTTTCCTTAACAGTCACTAATGAGAACCCTTTGCTTAGAGGTTTTACAGTAAAACCTAGGGTTTGGTAAAATCGCGTACTCTCTTCGAAATTTTTGGCTCCTATAAATGTTCGAATTGATTTTGCTGGATGATTCATACGCCAAATTGATTCAGATGATGATCCAAATGTTTATAGAATTGATTATTCCATTCTTGAGCAGACATTGGCCCAAAGGAAATAGATGCTTTTCCTTCAAAGTGTTCCTTTCCCAATTCTAGCGTATGATTCAAGTAACCAATCAAACGTTCCTTTTCCTCATTGAAATTTCTAGAGTCAGCAATGATAAAAGCAGGAGCGGTTCTGATATTTTTTGGATAGGGTTTTTCATTGACAACACCTTTTTTCACAAAAGTCCTAAGGAGAAACCGAACAAACGCATTAGGTTTTGCATGTTTATCAGTAAATGCCATTTCGTAGGCCACATTACAATGTGCAAGCATTTGGTCTACACTCATTTTTCCCCAAAGTCCTTGAGTTTCAGGTGTCAATTGGTTGATCCTGTTTACTAATTCAGCAGTGACAGCTGGATCAAAGATATCTTTCATAAATAGTATATTCCTTTATTATTAAAATTAGGCATCTTTCTTCGTTTCAAACAATTGATTCATAAATATTTGTATATAAATAGGTTTATAAAGTAAACCTATTTATATTTATCCCGTTATAGCAAGAAAACAAAAAACTATTATGGAAAAAGAGTTAAGCAGTAAAGATTCTTTAGCGCTGATTACTGACATGATCAGAAAAGCGAAAAGGGAAGTAGCTGGAGATGGAAGTTTTCAGATTCTACTATGGGGGTGGACGATATCCATCTGTAATTTAGGGCATTATGCTTTGATGAAGGCGGGGGTAGCAAACTCCTATTTGATTTGGCTATTGGTGATTCCAACGACGATTGTAAGTACGGTATATGGTATTCGAAAAGGGAAAAAGGCAAGAGTCAAAACTCATCTGGACATCGTGATTGGCCAATTGTGGATAGCTGTGTTTGTTGGAATTATCATCGTGTTGGGATTTATGAATATTTTGGAATTCAATCAGAATCCTGTGATTTTAATTTTGGCTGCTTTGGGAATGTTTGTTACGGGTACACTTATTCGTGTCAACTTAGTCAAACTGGGTGGAGTAATCCTCGGAGTGGGAGCCATCATTGCTTTTACATTACCGGTCATGGATCAGTATCTAGTAGCAGGGATTGCCATCATTTTGGGATATCTTGTGCCAGGATATTATTTGAAAAAAAACTACCGTGAACGTGTTTAAGCCACTAGATCCTCTTCTTCACTCTCAATTAAGGCTGGCAGTTATGTCATTGTTAATAGGATTGGAGGAAGCAGAGTTTACTTTCTTAAAGGAAAAAACGGAAGCGACTGCGGGTAACCTGAGTGTTCAATTGGATAAACTCGAAAAGGCGGGTTATATCAAAATCCATAAGTCATTTAAGGGAAAAAGACCTTTGACCACCTGTAAAATCACTTCCAAAGGGGTAAAGGCTTTTGAAGCCTATGTAGAAAATTTAAAGAATTACATCGAGTAAAATTTTTTGTCATTTTAGTTTATAATATAAACCAGTTTACAAATGAAAAATTTATTTAAAATTATGTTAGCAATCTGGATTCTTACAGGAGTTCAGTACCAAGCGTTTTCTCAAGACGTAGAAACAGATCTCGTTTCAAAACAAGCGATCACTTCACTTCAGCACCTAATCGGTTCATGGTCAGGAAGTGGATGGATGATGGGAGCTGATCGGCAAAGGCATGAGTTTACCCAAACGGAAAACATTCAGTTTAAATTGGACTCAACGGCAATTTTGATTGAAGGACAGGGGAAAGCTCAAGATCAAATCATTCACAATGCGATGGCAATTATCACCTTTGGAGGAGAACAAGATCACTATTCCTTTCAATCTTACTTACAAAACGGACGAAAAGGAGAGTTCAAAGCAGAAACCATAAATGGCGATTTCTATTGGTATCCTATGGAAAACATGCGTTACATCATTCAAGTTGATGAGCAAGGAACTTGGTTTGAAATTGGTGAAATCAAGCAAGGAGAGAATTGGTATCAGTTTTTCGAGATGACTCTATCAAAAAATGCACGTTAACATTCCTTTATTTTACGCAGGAAAATAAAGCAGGATCATGGTCCTGCTTTTTTCGTTTCCAGTTCATTTGTAATTTAATGCGAGCTTTTAACTATTACCACATGAATAGGATTTTTCACTTTACAATCATTCTTTTAATTCTAGGTTCTTTTTCGGAATTGAAAGCACAGGAAGAGATAGAAAAGGAAACGGAGGAGGGAAAACACGTTGTTGCCTTATTATTGGGACATTCCAGAATTGGTCAGGGTAGATCTAGTGAAGGGAAAAAGCAATTTACTATGGTCCCCTCTTTTGCATTGGATTACAGTTATTGGTTTTCAAAAAAGTTTGCCTTGGGAATACAGACAGATTTTGTCAACGAGAATTACTTTATAGAAACTGGAGAAGAAGATGGAGTGGTAGAACGTGAAAGACCTATCGCCCCCACCATTACAGGGTCCTATAAGTTTGGAAAACACTGGAATGTTTCCCTTGGCTTTGGTGGCGAATTTGCCAAAGGTGAAAATTATTTTGTGTCCCGTTTAAGTTTGGAATATGGAGTAGAAATTTCAAATGGCTGGGAGATGGTCGCTGTTTTGTCCCAAGATGTAAGGTCAAATATTTATGATGTGACGGTATTTGCTGTGGGAATTGCGAAACGGTTTTAAAAAATGGGTGTGAGAAGGAACTCATCCTCTTAGCAAATCGTAAACCTGGTTTTTAAAAATCTCCACTTTTTGCTCATAAAGTTCTTGATCATCAATCATGGATAAATAATAGTAAGCCCCTTCTACTACTACAAAGATTTGCTCAGAAAGTAGTGCAGTATCTTTTTTATTCAATTTTTCATCTTGATCAAGAATCTCCTTCAAATTTTCTCTGAGTTTGAGATGAAGGTTTCGGTATTCCCGCTTAATGGTGTCATTCCTGAAAATCAAACTAAAGCAACTATAAAATACCCCATCATCAATTAACAGGTTCCAATCTCTAGAAAACATTCGCTCCACAAATGTATGAGGATCAGTATAGTTTTGAACCCTCAATTCCTTGATAATAGGTGTATAAATTTGCAATAATCTCTTTAGGATAAAGGATATGAGATTGGATATTAATATGTCCCTAGTGGGGAAATAATGCATAATCAAACTAGGAGGCATTCCTAGGTGTTTTCCGATTTTGGCAATGGATGTGTTCTCAATTCCATTTTCTTTGGAAAGCTGATAAAATCCTTCAATTATTTCTCTTTTTCTATCAGCAGAAACCTTTGTTGCCATGTAAATTAATTATTAAAATAAAGTTAATGTGCTCTTTAATTAGAGTAAATTCTTTTGTTTTGAGTTTTACAATATATAATATTGAATGGTCATTCAATAGAAATTGCTGATCTAAAAATAAAAATAATTCAAAAAATGCTGATTTTCATGGCTTTCGGTGAGGTTTTGTTATGGACATGAAAATATTGATTTAAGTAGAATATGAATAGAAGAAAGTTTTTAACCAATGCTGGACTGGTATCGGCAGGGATCGGATTACCGGCGGTTTCATCTGCTGAAGAGAAAAAAATGGGTAAGAAACCTGTTTTAACAGTAGCCCATATCACAGATGTGCATATTCGGCCTGAAGAGGATGTCCCTTCTAGAGCCATTGACTGGTTGAAAATTGTAAAAAAGCATCAACCAGATTTTTACTTAAATGGAGGAGATAGCATTCATGATGCTTCGTATGAAGGAGTAACAAAGGATCGAGTTATTGCACAATGGGAAGTTTGGGATCAATTTCGGGATGAAATCAAAGAAAGTGAGGTCTACAGTTGCATTGGTAACCATGATCCTTGGTGGGACGTCGCTGATAAGGATCAGGAGCCTATGTATGGGAAACCCTATGTAGTGGAGCGTTTAGGAATGCCATCCCTTTATTACAGCTTTGATAAAAACGGTTGGCATTTTATCATTTTGGATGGAAATCACGAGGGAATCAGCCTAGGTGAAGTGCAGATGAACTGGTTAGAAAGTGACCTAAGTCAGCTTGCTGCAAATACTCCGACTTTGATCATGTCTCACTTTCCAATTACTTCTATTACCAATGCTTTGGTTGGGGGACAGCATAAGGATCATAAAGAATTAAAAAAATTATTCTATCAACATAAAGATAAAGTTCGAGTGTGCTTAAGTGGTCATCAACATTTGTTGGACAGAACCTGGTACAATGATGTACACTATTTTTGCAATGGATCTCTGAGTGGTTTTTGGTGGGGGGATGGAGACAAAGAATCTGCAGGAAAACAGTATTACTTAGAGACTCCTCCTGGATATGCCATCTTGAAATTATATGAAGATGGTCAGGTGGAAAATGAATATTTTCCTCTGAGATAAAAAACCATATTTTTCTGGATTGACAATTATCTAATAAGCCATCATTTAAGGGTGGCTTATGTTTTTCTATATAATTCCATTCAATGATTCAAAAACTGCAAATAAGCAGATTTAAATAATCAATGGGTCAATTTTTTGTGGAAAAACTTCAATTTCTAGCTTTTTATTATTGATCCATTTCTTCAGGATTAATTTCTACGACCTAGTATTAAATTATCATTAACTAATTAAAAATGAAATTTAATTGCTTTGATTTTTAAATTGCAATATTTAATATTGAATGAATGTTCAATAAATTCTAGGTTAAATTGGCGATTTTTTAACCGTTTTGGAATAGAAAATTTGAAATAGAAACAATTCAATTCAATACTATATGGAACAAGTTTTACAAAGAATCCCAGACCGAAACTCCTTGATAAGGAGGGCAGGCCTTATGATTTTTTTGGTTGTGACTTTTGCGATTAGTTCGTTTGCACAATCTCAAATCAAAGGAACGATCACTGATAAATCAGGATTAGGAATGCCTGGAGTATCCGTATTGGAAAAAGGTACTCAAAATGGTACAATCACTGATTTGGATGGATCTTATACCATTGAGGTTTCCAATGAAGATGCTGTATTGGTTTTTTCTTTCATTGGATATAAGACCATGGAGCAGCCTGTGAGAGGAAACAGTATCATTGATCTTACTTTCGAAGAAGAAGATACGTTGCTGGAGCAGGTAGTTGTAGTTGGCTACGGAACTCAGAAAAAGGTAAATGTAACAGGTGCCGTGGATCAATTGGCTGGAGAAGAAATTGCCGATAGACCTATCGCGAATGTCATGCAAGGCCTTCAAGGGATGAGTCCTGGATTGAACATTACCTATCAAGGAGGTAGACCTGGATCCGTTCCTAATATCAATATTAGAGGTTTTACTTCTATCAATGGAGGAGACCCTTTGATAATAATTGACGGAATTGCAGGAAACAACAGCGATTTATTGAGGTTGAATCCTTCTGATATTGAATCTTACTCCGTACTTAGAGATGCTGCTTCAGCTGCCATTTATGGTGCCAGAGCCGCATTTGGAGTGATTTTGATTACCACCAAAAAAGGAACATCCGGTAATCAGCGAATTACCTACAATAACTATTTTGCATGGGGTCGTCCTTCTGTTCTACCAGAACCTGTCACAGATCCGTATATCCATTCCAGAGTATTAGAAACATCTACCAATAATACCCCATGGGATTATGTCAATTATTCTGATGCACATTACCAATGGGCAAAAGAGAGATCTGAAGATCCTTCTATCGAGGACACTAGATTAGATCCCAATAACCCAAACCGTTGGGCATACATGGGTAATTATGACTGGTATGATTACTTCTTCAATAAATCCAGTTTCTCTACTAACCATAGTTTAGCAATCAGTGGAAATAGTGGAGGTAAAATGCCAATGGGCTATTACGTCTCAGGTGACTATACCAATGAAAACGGGTTAAATAAATTAGCTGATGACTATTGGAAAAGATATTCTCTTAGAGCTAGAGTGACAGCTAAGCCTTTGAAATGGCTAGATGTAGATAATAACTTAAACATCTACCAGACTAAGAGAGAAGATCCAACAAATAACATTACTAGCGTCTATAACTTAAGACCAATTGATGTGGCGGTCAACCCAGATGGTACTTGGGCAAATACGGAAACTGGAAGATTGGCTGCCAGATTAGTAGATGGTGGAGAGAATCAAGAAAACATGTTCGGTTTCCAAAATATCTTGGGAGCTACAGGTACGATGTTAAATGGAGATTTGATTTTCAAAGGAACGGCCAGTTTCAAAAGAGAGCAGTGGAAATACCATTGGGATAGAAAGAAATACAATATTGGCTTTGGTCCGGAAGACATTAGAACAGAAGGTGGAGATGGATCTGTAATCGAAAGAAATGGAACCTTGAATACTACTATTTTGGATTTTTATGGTCGATATTCCAAAACTCTTGGTAAGCATAACTTCGGAATTTTAGCAGGATACAATCAGGAGAATTACGATTACTCTACAATTCAAGCAGAAAGAAGAGTGTTGATTTCTTCTTCCCTTCCATACATTGGCTTAACAACAGGGGAATCCTTTATCACGCCGTCTTATAGTGCCTATTCTGTCAGAAGTTTGTTTGGTAGAATTAACTATACCTTCAATGATAAGTATATCCTTGAGGTGAATGGACGATACGATGGATCATCAAGATTCCCAAGTGACAACCGTTGGGGTTTCTTCCCTTCCGTTTCTGCTTCTTGGCTAATGATGGATGAAGGTTTCTTCCAGCCATTGACTAATGTAATTTCTACATTCAAAGTAAGAGCTTCTTATGGTAGTTTAGGAAACCAGAATGTAGCCAATTTTGGATATATCCAGGCTTTGCCGACCAATCTATCTAGCTACCTAATAGACGGTAGTAAGAAAACAATAATTACCTCTGCTCCTTCTTTGGCTGTAGATCCTAACTTCTATACTTGGGAAGAAGTAATTTCTACTAACGTTGGTTTGGATTTTGGATTTTTAGGAGATCGAATCAGTGGTACTTTTGATTATTTTATCCGAGATACCAAAGGAATGCTAACTGACCCAGTTGAACTTCCAGGAGTATTGGGAACCGCACCTCCGAAACAAAATGCAGCTGATTTAAGAACAAAAGGATTTGATCTTTCCATTGGATATAGAGATCAGGTAGGAAGTACTTCCAACCCAGTAACCTTTGGTGTGAAAATGATCCTTTCAGATTCTAGATCTACCATTACCAAATTCCAAAATGAACAAAATTTATTCTCCAATTGGAGAGTAGGCCAAGAAGTGGGCGAATTGTGGGGACTTGAAAGTGATGGGTTATTTGCCAATGAGGATGAAATCGCTCAATTGGATCAAACAAGTATCGTACCGTGGGGAGCATTGGATATTGTACCAGGCTGGCCAAAATATGTAGACCAAGACAATGATGGTAAAATCGAAAGAGGTCAATCTCAAGATGATCCAAAAGATTTGAGATTAATTGGTAATACTACTGCGAGGTATCGATATGGAGCGAACATTAATGTAGGCTGGAGTGGATTTGACTTATCTATTTTCTTACAAGGTGTAGCAAAAAGAGATTATTACCCAAGTCGTTACCTCTTTTGGGGACCTTACCAGCAGCCTTATGGGAATGTATATCCTTGGAACCTTGATTTCTATAGAGCCGAAGCAGACGGAGCAGATTTATTGGCTCAGCACTCTCAATCTTACATTGAAGCAGGTTTAGCAGAGCAAAATTTGGATTCAAGCTATCCGGTACTTCAATCTTGGTTGGCAGATGCCAATTATGGAGCGGGGTTGGATATTCCTCAAACTAATTATTTACTAAGCGGTGCTTACTTAAGACTTAAAAACATCACTCTTGGTTATAGCCTTCCTCAGGTGTTAACGGATAGGCTGAATGTAACCAAAGTAAGATTTTATGTGACTGGAGAGAACTTATATGAAATCTCTGCCATCAAGAAATATGTAGATCCGGAATCGGTTAACGCGTCCAGTGGAGATGCAAATTCCTATCCATTCCAGAGAAAATTTGCATTCGGTATCAACATAGATCTGTAATTAAGAATAGAAAAAATCATGAAAAAATATATCCTTTATTTAAGTGCAGCTTTCCTTTTAGCTTCATGTAACGATGATTTTCTAGATAAATATCCTCAGACTTCAGTAGCTCCTGAAGAGTTTTTCAAGACAGAGGAAGATTTAGAATTGTATGTAAATGGGTTGCTTACCATGGCTGGACCTGGAAGTTATCTGGCTGACCAAAGCAGTGACAATAGTGCTACCACTGGTGCCATTGAAATTAAAAATATCATGACCGGTTCTCCGAGTTCACAGACTATTACTGGTGGTTGGAACTGGGGAACGCTTAGAAATATCAATTATTTCCTTGATAACTATACCAAAGCAACGGGTACAGAGGAAGGGATCGCCCATTATGTAGGATTGGCCAGGTACTATCGCGCGTTGTTTTATTTCAACATGGTCAAAAGATATTCTGATGTTCCTTGGTATGAAACGACATTAAGTCCTGGGGATGAAGATTTGTACAAGCCAAGAGATTCTCGAGAAATGGTCATGACCAAGGTCATGGAAGATTTAGACTTTGCTATGGCAAATGTAAGAGAATCAGTTCCTACAGGTACACCTGATGTTTGGGCAGTCAAAGCATTTACTGCGAGAGTAGCTCTATATGAGGGAACTTATAGAAAATACCATACTGAATTGGGATTAGAAGGAAGTGCAGCGGCATTTTTAGAAAAAGCCAAGAACGTTTCTCTAGAAATCATGAATTCAGGTCTGTTTTCCATTTATAACTCTGGAAATCCAGAAAGTGATTATGGATCATTATTCGGTTCACAGGATTTGGTTGGCCACCCAGAAGTAATTTTAGCTAATATTTATGATTCCAATAAAGACCGAGGAGCCAATTTCAATACTGTCATCTTTGGTGATTATGAGCAATCTCCTTCCAAGGATCTGGTTTTAAGTTACTTGATGAGAGACGGATCCAGGTTTACTGATATGGAAGGTTATAATGAAAAAGTTTTTGTAGAGGAGTTTCAGGATAGAGACCCTAGGTTAAGCCAGACTGTGGTTTATCCAGGTTGGGTAAGACAGCCGGATGCTACTCCATACATTCAGTCTCTAAATAAAAATTTTACAGGATATCATCAATTGAAAGGCTATGTAAATAGTATTGATAATGTGGAAGTATCCAGTGATGATTTCCCTGTGTATCGATTTGCGGAAACTTTATTGATTCATGCAGAGGCAAAAGCTGAATTGAATGAATTAAGCCAAGGTGATTTGGATATGACTGTCAATGTGTTGAGACAAAGAGCTGGGATGCCAAATTTGGAAATGGCTGCAGCCAATGGAAACCCAGATCAATTCTTGACCTCTAAATATCCTTCAGTTTCAGGGGCTAACCAAGGTGTGCTACTTGAAATCAGAAGAGAGAGACGAGTAGAGTTGGCCTTGGAAGGATATCGATATGATGATTTGATGAGATGGAATGCAGGTAAACTTCTGGAAAATATTCCAGAGGGAATGTATTTCCCTGGTCTTGGAAAATACGATATGACTGGAGATGGAATAGAAGATATAATTTTAGTAGATAAGGACAGTACTATTCCTGTTGGAGATGATAAAGAAAAAAACAGCCTGGGCGAAGCTTTGATTTACTACAAGGCTGGGACCATTGACGATAACGTAGATGTATTCTTAACAGATGGTGAAAATGGAGGTAATATGGTTACTGAAACGAAGGAAAGAAACTTCGTAGAGCCAAAATATTATTATCGACCTATCCCAATCCAACAAGTAACTTTAAATCCAAATCTAGTTCAGATCTTTGGGTGGGAATAATCTAATCAAGTAAGATAAAATAGCCCGGTAAATGCACCGGGCTTCTTCCATTTATAATTACTACAATGAAAAACCTATTTGTAGCTGCATGCCTCGTATTGGTGGCATTACAATCTTGTACTACCGAAGAGAAAAATCAACCAACTGCTAAAAAAGCAATATTTGTAATCTTAGATGGGATTCCTGAAGATGTCCTGGATACGGTTCCCACCCCAAATTTGGATAAAATCATAGCTGAAGGCGGAATTACCAAGGCAACGATGGGAGGTGAAAAGGATGGTTACAGCCAAACACCTACCATTTCAGCTGTAGGATACAATACCGTGCTTACTGGAGTTTGGGCAAACAAACATAATGTTTGGGGGAATTCTATTAAAAACCCGAATTACCATTACCCGACACTATTTAGAGTACTCAAGAATACTAGTCCTGAGAAAAAGACCGCTATTTACTCTACCTGGTTGGACAACAGAACCAAGCTGGCAGGCGATGGTCTTCCTCAAACTGGAAATTTGACCATTGATTATCATTTTGATGGTTTGGAAATAGATACTGTCAGTTACCCACATGATGAGGAACGAACTTATATTCATTTGATCGATGAAGAGGTATCTAAAAAAGCTGCTGAGGAAATATTAGAAAAATCACCTGATCTTACTTGGATGTACTTGGAGTTTACTGATGATATGTCTCATAAGTTCGGTAATAGTCCGCAGTTTGTTGACGCCATTGGAAAAGCGGATATCCAAGTTGGAAGAGTCTGGGATGCAATCAAAGAACGCGAATCCAAATTTAATGAAGATTGGCTGATTGTCATTACCACAGACCATGGTAGAGAGGATAGTGGCTTTGGACATGGTGGTCAAAGCGACCGTGAAAGAAGTGTTTGGATTGCTACAAATTACCCAGAAACCAATGCTCATTTTAATGAAGTAGGTGCTACTGTGGATATTTTCCCATCCATCGTCAACTTCTTGGATCTTGAAATCCCTAAGGAACATGCGATGGAGTTGGATGGTGTTCCATTTATTGGTCCTGTGGATGTGAGTAATTTCAAAGCAGTTGAAAATGGAGACCAAATTCAGTTGACGTGGAAATCGCTTTCGAAAACAGGTACAGGGAAAATGTCGTTCAGTACTACCAACCAATTTAAAACGGGTGGAACTGATGATTACCAATTTATAGGAGAGGTTAATCTCTCAGATGAAAAATTCACATTTTCTCCGGAAAATTCAGATTCAGAATACTATAAAATAGTCTTGGAAACTCCTTCAGGCTATTTAAATTATTGGATTACAGAGGAGTAAATTAGAGTTGAACTAGGTGATGCAAGGAACCTAGTGGGCTTTAATGCTTCAAAAATATGATTATTATGAAGTACGATTATATAATTGTTGGAGGCGGTTCTGCTGGTGCTGTTCTTACCAACAGACTTAGTGAAGATCCTTCAAAAGAAGTGTTGGTATTAGAAGCTGGAAAACCAGATTATACACTGGATTTTAGAATTCATATGCCTGCGGCACTGACCTATCTTTTGACTGGAACCCATTACAATTGGGGCTATTCTTCAGACCCCGAGCCATATATGAATAACCGCAGAATTGCCCAGCCACGTGGGAAAGTATTGGGAGGATCTTCCTGTATCAACGGGATGATTTGGATTCGAGGCAATGCAATGGATTTCAATAAATGGTCTCAGGATAAAGGGCTGGAAGATTGGGATTATGCACATTGCCTTCCTTATTTCAAAAAAGTGGAGGAACGATTGATTGGAGGGGATGACTACCGGGGAGACAAAGGAAACTTGAAACTGACGACTCCCAAGTGTGATAATCCGTTGTTTGATGCCTTTTTTAATTCAGTTCAAGAAGCAGGATACCCTTTAACGGATGACGTGAATGGATACCAACAAGAGGGTTTCGGGAAGTTTGATCAGACCATATACAAGTCTAGAAGATTGAATGCTGCCCGTGCCTATATTCATCCAATAAAACACCGAAAGAATCTTCATGTAGAAACCTCAGCCATGGTGATGAGGATTCTTTTTGAAGGGAAAAAAGCGGTTGGGGTAGAATATCAAAAAGGAGGAAACGTCAAGCAAGTCTATGCCAAGGAAATCATTTGTTGTGGAGGGGCGATCAATACTCCTCAATTACTTCAGCTTTCAGGAGTAGGTAATGCAGCACATTTGAAAAGTTTGGGAATCCCAGTTGTCCATGATTTGCCAGGAGTAGGAGAAGATCTTCAGGATCATTTGGAAGTATATGTTCAGTGGGCCTGTAAAAAACCGGTTAGTTTATTTCCTGCTTTGAGCCCCTGGAGAGCACCAAAAATCGGCTTCGACTGGCTATTCAGGAGAAAAGGACTAGGAGCTTCCAATCATTTTGAGGCGGGAGGATTTATCCGAAGCAATGACACTGTAGAATATCCAAATTTACAATTCCACTTTTTGCCTTTGGCAATCCGTTACGATGGTTCTGCTCCAAAAGAAGGACATGGGTTTCAGCTTCACGTGGGTCCGATGAATACGGATGTAAGAGGAAGAGTGAAAATTAAATCAGCGGATCCAAAAGACTACCCTAGTATTCTTTTCAATTATTTGTCCACAGAAAAAGAGCGTAAAGAGTGGGTGGAAGCCATTCGATTGTCCAGAAAAATTATTGAGACAAATGCCATGGGTGAATTGAGAGGGGAGGAACTTTCCCCTGGTAAGGATGTCCAGACGGATGAAGAAATTTTGGACTTCGTAGCCAAAGAAGGTGAAAGCGCCTATCATCCATGTTCGACTTGTAGAATGGGAGTGGGACCAATGGATGTAACTGATCCTAAAACCATGAAAGTACATGGGGTGGAAAATCTCAGAGTGGTGGATGCCTCCGTATTCCCATACGTTACCAATGGAAATATTTATTCTCCCGTGATGATGGTAGCAGAAAAAGCTGCCGATATGATTCTGGGAAACACACCATTGCCGGCAGAAGAAGTGCCTTATTTTAAAATAGAAACGCCTGATTCAAAAAAAGAGGCTGTTTCCAAAGTGTAAAATTTTGGGGAACAACCCTTTTTATAAAAGCCACGAATATGATTTTATTCGTGGCTTTCTTTATTTTCTGCTTTGTATTTTTTGAGTGCTTTCAAAATGGAGTAGCATACTACTAACATCAGTACACATACTGGTAATCCAGTTACTAGAGAACCAGTTTGAAGGGCAATCAATCCTCCACCCAACACTAATACCGAAGCTACTGCCCCTTCGATCAATGCCCAGAAAATTCTCAATTTGACAGGAGTATCATCTCTTCCTCCACTGGTGATAAAGTCAATTACTAATGAACCACTATCTGAGGAGGTGACAAAGAAAATGACTCCGGCAAGCACCACAAAGAAGATACTTAAATAAGGAAGAGGATATAATTCAAGTAGTGAATACAGGCCTGTGTTGATGTTTTCTTGTACCGCTTCGCTGATTCCACCTGGACCAAATAACTCCACATAAAAAGCAGTATTTCCAAAAATGGAAATCCAGACAATACTCGCAGCTGTAGGGCCAAGTAATACTCCCATCATGAATTCGCGAATGGTTCTACCCCTTGAAATCCTTGCAATAAATAGTCCCACGAAAGGAGCCCAGGCAAACCACCAAGCCCAGTAAAAGAAGGTCCAACTATCCATCCAATGGGTTCCTCGATAAACTTCCATCCAAGTCGCAGTACCGATTAGGCTTTGAATGTAAGACCCGGTACTCTGAACCGTAGAGCCAAGAATAAATAAGGTGGGTCCTACGATGACCATAAACGCCATTAAGGTAATCGCCATTATTGATGCGATTTTACTAAGAACCTGAATTCCATTATGAAGACCTGAAACTACGGAGGCGGTGGCACAAATAGTGATGATTCCTATCAGGATTACTTGAACATTGGCACTGATAGGGATATTGAATAGGTATTCCATACCAGAGTTGATATGTTGAATTCCTAATCCTAGGGTGGTGGCCAGACCAAACATGGTAGCAACTACGGCCATGGTATCAATGAAATGACCGATTGGACCTTTCAGCCGATCCCCTAATAATGGATATAAAATCCAACGCACTCCAAGAGGAAGTCCTTTATTGTATTTGAAAAAAGCGATGGCTAATCCCATTAAAGCATATACGCCCCAGCCGTGGAGGCCCCAATGCAAATAGGATAAGTTGAGGGCATTTTTAGCAGCAGTCAAAGTTCCCGCTTCCCCATAAGGAGGATTGGAAAAGTGACTGACCGGTTCAGCTACTGCATAAAACATCAAAACCAATCCTATACCTGCATTGAAAAGCATACTTAACCATGCCCAGGTACTGAATTCAGGTTTGGCGTCCTTCCCTCCAAGACGGATGGTTTTATATCGGCTAAATCCAAGGTAAATACAGAAAATCAGAATAACATTTACAGCTAGGACGTAAAGCCAACCAAACCTTGTAGAAATGTAGGACTGTGCAGATTCAAATAAATCTCCTACGGATTCTTGGAAGATCAAGGTGAGTGTTACAAATAGAACAATCAAGCCGGCGGAGGGAAAAAAAACCCAGGGTTGAATGCTCTTTAAAAAGGGGACTTGGGTACTTTTAGAATCTTTGATAACTATGGGTGTTTTTTTGACTAATTTAACCCATTTATCGGGCTTAGGGAAATATATCGGGCCCTATATCGGCTGTTTTTGTAAATCCTTATTTAAGAGGTAAATACCTATGAAAATTGGCTTCAAATCCTAGATTTTTCCTCACTTTTTAAGGGTAATTTTTGACAGTTTTTTTTGGAAAAAAAAGAACTCTTTTGAGAACTGATTTGTGTTTAAAATGCAGCTGTTTTTTTGGTTAAAAAAAAGAAGGCTTTGGTAAAACCAAAGCCTCTTTTGTCTTCGAAGAAAAGGGAATTTTTATTCCGTTCCTTTCTGGATTTCATTCTTGTTTTTCACATACTTTTCCAGCCAGGTGTCCATCTCCCAAAGCGTATGCAAAATGGATTCTTCTGCTGCATAACCATGGCTTTCATTCGGTAAGAAAACCAATCTGGCAGTCGCTCCATGGCCTTTTAAAGCATTGTAATAGCGTTCGGATTGGATGGGGAAAGTACCGGAATTATTATCCGCCTGTCCGTGAATCAACAAAATTGGGGTTTCTACTTTGTGAGCGAAAGAGAATGGAGACATATTGAAATACACCTCAGGTGCTTCCCAATAAGTTCTTTGTTCATATTGGAATCCAAATGGGGTCAAGGTTCGATTGTATGCCCCACTTCTGGCAATCCCTGCTGCAAACAGATTGGTGTGAGAAAGCAAATTGGCAGTCATAAATGCTCCATAAGAGTGTCCTCCCACTGCAATCCGGTCCCGATCACCAATACCTAATTCTACAATATGGTCAATTGCTGCCTCCGCATTAGCTACTAATTGCTCCACAAAATAATCATTAGGTTCTTGGTCACCCTCACCTACAATCGGCATTTCGGTACGGTCCATGATTGCATATCCGCGTGTCACCCAATACAGAGGAGAACCCCAACTCAATCTAGTAAAAGCATATTTTGAACCACGTACCTGCGCAGCTACCTCCTTGGACTTATATTCTCTAGGATAGGCCCACATCAATACAGGGAGGGGACCATCTTTTGCGGGGTCGTATCCTGCCGGAGTATAAATGACAGCAGAAAGGTTTAATCCGTCCTTTCGCTTGTAAGTCACCAATTGTTTTTGAATTCCTTTTAATGACTCATATGGATGTTCAAAATTGGTCAATTGCATCGGAGCAATTCTCTTTCTTGTATTGACCAACCAATAGTTTGGCTGAATATCTGTGCTTTCTTTCAGGGTGATAAATTCTGTTCCGTTCTCATCTAGCACCTTGACAACCCGTTCATAATAAGGTGCCTGTGATCTCCATAAGATTTCCTGCTCTTTTGTTTTGGTATTAAATGTGGAGAGGAAAGGCATATTGCCATCGGGAGAACCTCCTGGGCTAGTCATGAAAACCAAATCGCCTTTTCTTAGAAGTACATTCCTTCCAAATTCATTCTCGGTAAAAAGCGGATCTCCCGGGTCGTTGTATAAATCATCGGAAGATCGGTCAATGATCACTCTTTTCCCTTGGGAAGGATCAGATGGATTGATTACAGATCGAACTTCTTTTCTAGCTTGTGACCATCGTTCGTTCATGATGGCAAAGTTGTCATCAGACCAGGCGATTCCGGCAAATCTATAGGAGCTACTGGCCAGTTTTTTCTTACTGCTAGTAAATGGTGCTTCCAAAGTGTAGATGATTTCTCTTTCCTCCATTTCAACTCTGGCATCACCACCATCTTGTGCTTCCACCCAATAGAGTGTGGCAGGTTTATCGGCTCTCCAGCTGATATTTCTTGGGCCAGTAACAGTCGCATCAAAACCTGTAGGACGATTTTCATCCAATGGAATTTCTGCAAGGGTTTTCACTTTTTTACCCTCTTTTGACCAGATTTCCACATCATAGGGGAATCGATAAGCTGGAACTAAATAGGAAAAAGGCTTTTTGATCAAGTCAACTAAAATATAGGATCCGTCAGGGGAAAGATCCAAGGATTTGATCATTCCAGGGCTTCCGATTGCTTTTTTTGTACCATCCAAATCTACCAACATCAATTGAGAATCCATGAAATAAGCAAATAAAGCCTCATCATAGGGATCTGATAACAAGTCTTGATAGGTTCTGCTTGGCGCAGCATCTCCAGTAGTTTCTTGGATAATTGGGCCTGCTGGAGCAGCAGGTCTTTGAGGCATCACACCTCTACTTGGATTGGCTGCCTTGATCAATAGTTTATTTTCTGGCGTCCAAATCACAGAATTCCCCATTACATCATTAATAATAGGATCCGTTAATTTTTTTGCTTCAAAACTGCCTAAATCCACTACCCAAAGGCTAATCCCGTTAGCATCAGTTTGGGTAAATGCCAAGTATTTTTCATCATGAGACATCCTAAAATCACCCATACTTGGATTGGTAGGAAGCCCAGCAATTTGCTTTTCCTCCCCTCCTTGGGTCATCTTTATTTTTATATTTTCAATGCCTCTTCCTCTACTGGGACCTGACGTCGCAGGATTAATTCGGAGCCCTGCAATCTTTAATTCCGGTTGGGAAAGTGCTTCGATGCTTGGGTTATCGGCACTTTCCAATAACAGCATCCAATCTCCATTTTTACTAAAATTTACCGAGGGAGTACTAGGTGCATTTACTAAGTCAGTTATTGACTTCGGTGGCTTCTGATAGCCTGTTTGTGCTTGAGAATCAGGGATTCCAAACCAGACCACAAACGCAAGTAGTATACAGGTTGTAAATTTTTTGTTCATAAGGGTAAGGTTTAATTTTCGCTAACTAAAATAACCCCTTTTGATCGATTTTGACTTGAAAAATGAGATCAATGGTTGGTTTCTGTGTTGATTGAATGATTTTATTGAAGTAGATGGGGTTTTTCTCCAAAAGTGCAAGCTTGGAGAACCAGTTGATTCAAAAATTCTGAGGTAATAACTTTTGTATAAGAAGATTGTTATCTAGGCAATAATCAATCGCTTGGAAGATGCTACATATGTGGGATATTGATTTGCCAGTCTTTTGACCTTTTGATTAAAACCTTTTAAAATTTAGTAGTAACCGGTGAAGCTGTGTTTTAAACAAATGGAGCTAGATATTATTTTAAAGCATAAAAGCTGAATTTTGAGAAGAAAAAATTGTCAACATTTAGCGTAATTTTAAAGAAGGCATAAATTATTATTTGACCCGATATCTTACCTTAAACATTTAATAAATGAAGAAAGTAAAATTGATTTTTCGATGGACGATGAGCCTCTTATTATTGGGGCCATGCATGGCTTTGGCTCAAGAGAAACCCAATATTTTGGTGATTTGGGGGGATGACATAGGCTGGCAAAATGTAAGTGCTTATGGAATGGGTACTATGGGCTATACCACACCAAACATTGATCGAATTGGTATGGAAGGTATTCGATTTACAGATCACTATGCTCAACCAAGTTGTACAGCAGGAAGAGCTTCATTTATTACGGGACAATATCCGATAAGATCAGGAATGACTACAGTAGGTCAGCCTGGTGATGCCTTGGGTTTACAAGCTGCGTCTCCAAGTCTTGCTGCTTATATGAAAGAAGCAGGTTATGCAACTGGCCATTTTGGTAAAAATCACTTGGGTGATCGAAATGAGCATCTTCCAACTGCCCACGGTTTCGATGAGTTTTATGGGAATTTGTACCATTTAAATACTCAGGAAGAATCTGAGCAACGAGATTATCAACGATTTGGAAAGGCTTTTTCCGGTGATTTAGAATCATATGAAAAAAGATTTGGTACAAGAGGAGTTATACATTCTTGGGCAACTGATCAAATGGATAACTCGGAAGATCCAAGATTTGGAAAAGTAGGAATGCAGCGAATTGAGGATACTGGACCGCTTACTCAGGAAAGAATGAAAAACTTTGATTCCGAAGAAGTAATTCCAATGGCTGAAAATTTTATGAAAAAAGCCAAGGATGAAGATAAACCATTCTTCGTTTGGTTGAATACCAGTAGAATGCATTTGTATACTCGTCTGGATGAAAAATGGAAATATGCTGCGGAGGAATATACCAGTGAGGCTGATATTCATGGTTCAGGGATGTTACAACATGATCATGATATAGGAATGGTGCTTCAATGGTTGGAAGAACAAGGCTTGGCTGAAAACACAATTATCTGGTATTCAACAGATAATGGGCCTGAGCATGCTTCTTGGCCCCATGGGGCAACAACCCCATTCCGCGGAGAGAAAATGACCACTTATGAAGGTGGAGTGCGCGTACTATCAATGTTAAGATGGCCAGGAGTAATCAAACCAGGACAAAAACTTAATGGCATCCAAAGTCACATGGATATGTTTACCACACTTGCCGCGGCTGCCGGGATAGATAATATTGCGGATAAAGTTATGAGTGAAAAAAAGCAAGTTATTGACGGTGTAAACAATTTAGCGTATTGGAAAGGTGAATCAGATAAATCGGCGAGAAATTCAATTTTCTATTATTATGAATCGAAGCTCACTGCTGTCAGGATGGGACCCTGGAAATTCCATTTTTCAACCAAAGAAGATTATTATGCAAATGTGATTCCTAGGACAGTACCTTTAGTTTTTAACATTAGAATGGACCCCTTTGAATCTTATGATAATAAGGATTCGTATGGACATCTTTTACAGAAGGTATCATGGCTACTTCAACCCATGGGTGTACTTATGCAGGAGCACCTACAATCCCTTGCTGAATATCCACCTGTTCAGGGAGGAAAAAGTTTTGATATGTCTAATGTTGTAGAAGAGTTTATCAAAAAAAGTAAACAGTAGTCGTTTTAATAGCATAAAAGATTTGAATTTGAAATGCCCCCAGAGAAGTAATTAACTTTTTTGGATTATTATGTCGAGGATGAAACACTTTCAACTTGACTAGTAAGGTTTGATATTAGAATTAATTACTATAATTTTAACTGTATATAATTTTTAATAGCATTAATATGAAAAAAACAATTGGACTGATGGCCAGTATGCTTTTCAGTACACTGGTCATTGCTCAGGAAAAGCCCAATATTCTTGTAATTATGGGGGATGATATTGGGTACTGGAACCTCAGTTATAACAACCGAGGTATGATGGGCTACCGTACGCCAAATATTGACCGCATAGCTGCTGAAGGAGCTATATTTACCGATTATTATGCAGAGCAATCTTGTACAGCTGGAAGAGCTGCTTTTATTACAGGACAAATGCCTGTCAGAACTGGTTTAACGAAAGTAGGAATTCCAGGAGCTGCAGTTGGGATCCAAAAAGAAGACCCAACGCTTGCAGAGCTTTTAAAGCCAATGGGTTATGCGACTGGACAATTTGGAAAAAACCACTTGGGAGACAAAGATGAATTTTTGCCAACCAACCATGGGTTTGATGAGTTTTTTGGAAACTTATACCATCTAAATGCTGAAGAAACTCCGGAGAACCCATATTATCCAAAAAACCCAACTTTTAAAGAGAAATATGGACCAAGGGGAGTAATTAGAAGTACGGCAGATGGCAAAATTGAAGATACGGGACCATTGACTAAAAAGCGTATGGAAACGATCGATCAAGAAGTCTTGAATGCTACCGAAGACTTTATAGAAAGACAAGTTGAAGATGATAAACCATTTTTTGTTTGGTTTAATACGACCAGAATGCACTATGTGACTCACGTACCGGAAAGTTATTCAGGAAAAACCGGCCTAGGTGAATATGCAGATGGCATGGTTCAACACGATGATCAAATTGGTCAATTGCTGAATAAGCTAGAAGCCTTGGGAGTAGATGACAATACCATTATCCTTTACACTACTGACAATGGTCCACACTTTAATATGTGGCCAGATGGAGGAATTACTCCATTTAGAGGGGAGAAAAACACTAACTGGGAAGGTGGATATCGTGTGCCTATGATTATTAAATGGCCTGGTAAAATCAAACCAGGTACAGTAATAAATGAGGTAGTAGCAGGCAATGATTGGCTTCCAACTTTGATGGCCGCAGTTGGTGAACCTAATATAAAAGAGAAGCTATTAAATGGTCATAAAGTCGGAGACATGACTTATAAAGTTCATTTGGATGGATATAATATTCTGCCTTTTCTGACAGGTGAAAAAACCGTGACAAAGGATCAATATGGGGCAACTAATTTTCCAAGAAGAGAATTCTATTATTGGAATGATGATGGTCAATTGGTTGCCATGAGATATGACCGATGGAAATTGGTATTTATGGAGCAACAAGCTGATAAGTTTGGTGTTTGGATGTATCCATTTGTTCAATTAAGGATCCCTTTGATATTTGACCTTAAAATGGATCCATTCGAGCGAGCACAACACAATTCCAATAGCTACTATGAATGGATGGAAGGGATAATTCAGTTTGCTGGAGGTGCTTCTCAAGGCATTGCCGGAGAGATGGTGAAGACTTTTGTAGAGTTTCCTCCAAGGCAAAAACCTGATTCCTTCAACCTAGATGCAGTTTTACAATCTTTGACAGCTGGGCAAGAAGGAAATTAATAATTCTTGAAAATTTGAAGATGGGGACGTTTAGTCCCCATTTTTATTTTTTGGACCTGCTTGTTTTTAGGATTCTTCCCATCTAATGTTTAATCGGAGTATATTTTTGGTTTAGAAGAAATTGTTAATTTATTCTGATTTTTATTCCTCTTTGATTCCAATCTTCTTGGAATAATTTATTTTTAAAGTAATTAACCAATTCAAGATGAACAAGATTTATACCTTAACTACGTTGTTAATTTTTGCCTTTGTCATCAATTCAAATGCACAAGATGATGCCGCGGAGCTGGCTAAAAAGCTAGCCAATCCTATCGCGTCATTGATATCTGTCCCTTTGCAGAACAACACCGATTATGGAATAGGTGAGTTTAATGGTTCACGGAATACATTGAATATTCAACCGGTAATTCCAGTTTCAGTAAGTAAAAATTTGAATATGATCACAAGAGTGGTGCTACCGGTTATTACGCAATACAATATTACTGCCCCTGGGGAAAAACAATCCGGTTTGGGGGATGCTGTCATGTCTGCTTTCTTTTCACCCAAAAACTCTGAGAAATTAACCTGGGGTGTCGGTCCGGCTTTGCTTTTGCCTATCGGAACAAATGATTTTTTAACAACCAAGAAATTTGGAATGGGTCCAACAGTAGTGGCTCTGAAGCAGATAAATGGATGGACCATGGGAGGCTTAGTCAATCAAATTTGGTCCGTTGTCGGAAATGAAGATAGACCCGATGTAAGCCAGATGTTTGTTCAGCCATTTATTGTCTATAATTGGAAGTCTGGAGCAGGTATTGGAGCAAATATGGAATGGACACAGAATTGGAAAGCCTCCACTAGCACACTTTGGTTAAACCCAACCATTTCTGCAGTGACAAGTATTGGAAAGCAGAAAACTCAGTTTGCCATCGGACCTAGATTAAATTTAGCTGCACCAGATAAAGGCAAAGCAGATTGGGGCTGGAGAGCAGTTGTTGTTTTCTTATTTCCTAAATAATTCTAAATCTAATTCCTTAAGTTTCTTTTAATCTAATCCATTGTAAGTATTCGTTTACTCAGAATGAAACTTACCAAAGCCACGAAATGAAGCTTGAACTAAATTTTTATAATTTCATTTATGTATTTTCCTGCTCCTTAGGATATCTTTTGAGTATAGTTTTATTGACTTATGGAATAAAAAAGAGATCTACCAACATCCTAATGGGACTGAGTTTTTTGTTTCTTTCCCATGGAATTCTCTTGGCAGGTTTGATAGATACTGGCTTAATTATCCATTTTCCCTTTATCTATAGAACAGGTAATTTAGCAGGTTTGATTTATGCTTTTTTACCTTTTTTATATATCCAATTTACCCTATTTAAATCCCAATTTAAATGGTGGCATTTGATTCATTTATTGCCAGCCCTTATCTACACTGTTGATTATTGGCCTGTATTAATGATGAATTCCTCCGAAAAATTAGATTTGATTCTTTCGGAAGTAAATGATCCCTATTTGATTGTAAGCTTTACTCAAAGCAGATTTTTTCCATCAGGATTTTATACTCCTTTTCGAACAATTTTAGTCAATTTTTATTGGATTTTAAGTTTGATTCTCGTTTGGAAATTTAAAAAAGCGAATCCCGCTTTGGGAGAAAAAAAGGATGTTTATCATTGGATTCAGACTTATTTATTTTTCCAATTAGTTATGTTTTTACCCTTTTATTTCACTTTAGGAAGTTTAGATAAAGATGTTTTGTTTAAAGCTGTTCACTTTGGAGCGGCATTGCAAGACTTGTCCACAGGACTGTTTTTGTTATACTTTCCAAATATTTTATATGGATTTGATTTTTCAGGGGAAAAAATGACCTTAGAAAAACCAGAACCGGATGGATCCAAAAACCTGCCAAAAGGTCCTTCTATCGACGAAGAAAAAGCAGCTGATTTGGACCAAATCCTAAAAATGAAACTAGAGGAGAAAGTTTTTTTAATTAAAGGGTACTCTATAAATGACTTAGCAAAAGATTCTGGGATTCCTCATTATTTATTGAGCCAATATATAAATCATCATCTAGGAATTTCATTTCCAGATTATATTAATAGAGAGCGGATTTTTTATTGTTGCCAATTATTGGATTCTGATCAGGCGGAAAATTACACCTTGGAAGCGATTGGAGAATTGTCTGGATTTAGTAATCGAAATTCATTTTCTGCTGCTTTCAAGAAAGTTATGGGAAAATCCCCTTCCAAGTACTTAAAGGATAAGTCTGAGAAAAAATAGAAAATCTGATTCTTGATTTTTTGCATAGATTCAATTGAATTTAGCAAGGTCTTTTCGGAATTAGATATAATATCCTGATTATTTTTTTCCTTAGTAATGATTTCTTAATGGGTAAATAAGAATATCCAATGATAATTTTGTAAATTTTTAACTTGGTTATCATTATCTATTTGTATAAAAAGTTTACAGATCCTTTCAATTAAAAATCTTTTTATTCAATTAAAAACTATCCTATAAGATATTGTTTATGAGAAATTTAGCGCTCCCATTTCTTTTATTATTAGCATCAGTTTTACTACTCACTTTTTGCACTCCTAAAGAAGAATCTAATGTTGGTTTAATGGAGGAAGTTCAAAATCCTGAACTTGTTTCTTGGAATGAAGGACCCACAAAACAAGCAATTATTGATTATGTAATGGATGTAACCAATCCATCCAGTTCAAACTTTATACCTGTAGAAGATCGTATCGCAACTTTCGACAATGACGGAAATTTGTGGTCGGAGCAGCCTGCTTATTTCCAATTATTTTTTGCCATTGATCGAGTGAAAGCCTTAGCATCAGAACATCCTGAATGGTCTACCCAACAACCATTCAAGTCTGTTTTGGAAAACGATATGAAAACGCTAAGCACATTTGGGGAGCATGGTTTATTGGAATTGGTAATGGCTTCCCATACTGGAATGTCCACGGAAGAATTTGAGCAAATCGTAATCGACTGGTTAGAAACTTCCAGACATCCTCGCTTTGATAGACCTTTTAATGAATTGATCTATCAACCCATGTTAGAGTTGCTGGACTACCTAAGAGCGAATGAATTTAAAACCTTTATCGTATCTGGTGGAGGAATTGAATTTATGAGACCTTGGGTAGATGAGGCATATGGAATCCCCTCTGATCAAGTAGTAGGAAGTAGTATCGCGACCGAATTTGATTACAATAATGGAAACCCAATTATCAAACGAATTCCAAAAATTGACTTTATAGATGATAAGGAAGGTAAACCTATTGGGATCAACAGGTTTATCGGCAAAAAACCTGTATTCGCCTCTGGAAACTCTGATGGAGATTTGCAAATGCTTCAGTGGACGGATTCCAATAAGTATAAATCATTTCAATTGTATTTGCACCATACTGATGCTGAGCGTGAATGGGCCTATGATAAGAATTCTTCTATTGGGAGATTAGATAAAGGCTTGGAGGAAGCACTTAATAAAGGGTGGACCGTGGTAGATATGAAGAAGGATTGGAAAGTGATTTACCCTTTTGAAATGAAATAACAATTAACGTAAACTTTAATCTTAATTATGTAATCAATTTTAAACTTTTATTATGAAACAAAAATTATCGTTTTTAAAAATAGCCATTCTTACTCTGTTATTTCTGCCTCTATTGGCAAATGCACAGGATAAACCAAATATTGTAGTCATTTGGGGCGATGATATTGGATATTGGAATGTTGGTGCTTATACCCACGGAATGATGGGTAGAACTCCTAATATTGATGGCATAGCCCGTGATGGAATGTTGTTTACAGATCACTACGGACAGCCAAGTTGTACAGCTGGAAGAGCTGCCTTTATCATGGGACAATTGCCAGTAAGAACAGGGATGACTACTATTGGTATTCCTGGTTCCACGCAAGGTATTCAGGCAGTAGATCCTACTTTGGCACAAGTGCTAAAAACCCAAGGCTATGCCACGGCGCAGTTCGGAAAAAATCACTTGGGTGATCGTAATGAGTTTTTGCCGACCATGCATGGATTTGATGAATGGTTTGGAAACCTCTATCACCTCAATGCAGAAGAAGAGCCAGAGGAATTGGATTATCCTGGACAGAAAAACCCCGCATATCTAGAGAAATTTGGGCCAAGAGGAGTTTTACATGCTTGGGCTACAGATGTTGACGAGCCTACTGTTGACCCGAAATTCGGTAAGGTTGGGAAGCAACGCATCGAGAATACGGGCCCGCTTACCCGGGAGCGAATGGAAACTTTTGATGCGGAGGTAACAGAAGAAACATTGAAATATCTGGATAAAGTGGGCAAAGAGGATAAACCATTTTTTATCTGGTACAATACAACAGCTACCCATATTTGGTCTCATAGCACAAACAAATACATCCAAGCGGCTGTAAATGAGGGTCGCGCAGAAGAAGATGTAGTTCGTGCAAAGATGATCGAGCATGACGAACTTATCGGAAAAGTCCTTCAGAAAATTAAAGACATGGGGGAAGAAGATAACACGATTGTGATCTATTCTACTGATAATGGAAATGAATTGATGTATTGGCCTGATGGAGGATATGCACCATTTAGAGGTGAAAAAGGAACTACTTGGGAAGGTGGCCTCCGCGTACCGATGCTTGTAAAATGGCCAGGTAAAATACCGGCAGGAACCTATTCCAATGGAATTCAAAGCCATGAAGATTTATATGTGACACTCGCAGCTGCTGCAGGTCTTCCAAATTTGAAAGAAGAACTATTAGCTGGAAAGAAAATGGGTGACCAAACCTTCAAAACACATTTGGATGGATATAATAACCTGGATCTGTGGACTGGTAAAACAGATAAATCTGCCCGAAGAGAAATGTTTTATTACGATGAATCAGATTTGATGGCAATCAGAGTAGATGCCTGGAAAATGCATATTGGTGTAAAACATGGTGGAAACTGGTTCGACGAAAAATCCTATCCAAGCGTCCCTTATATTGTTAATCTATTAATGGATCCGATGGAGAAAATGACTCCTGATTCAGAAGAGTGGGGATATGTAGGTAGAAAGTTCGTTGCTCAAAAACTTTGGGCTCCTACAGCTGCTGTTCCTTTCCTACAGGCACATTTGAAATCATTAGTTGATTACCCACCAAGTCAAGGAGGAGAATCATTGAATATGAAAGCCACAATTGAAAAAGCGATGAAAATGATGGAACAGCCAACTGGAGGAACGCATTAATTGGGTTTTCTATCTTGAAAAATAAGTTTTGATTTATTTAAAAGGCAAACTTTTCTTCGGATTATGTTTGCCTTTTTTTCAAAACTGAAAACGAAAATGAATTTAATGGTATTTAAGAACAAAAGATTTTAAATCCATTTAGATTAACAAACTCTCCGATTTAGAACAAACTCTATTTTAAAAGTTTTATCCCTTAATATTCCTAATAAATTATAGTTCTAAAATTTTCTTGATCCTATCTTGAATAAAGTCAACATAAACGAAAAATTTGATCTGATTAAGGAGCACTGGAGTCCCAAGATCATTGGTGAACTCAATGGGCAAGATGTCAAATTAGCTAAAGGTGAGTTTTTATGGCATAATCAAAAGGGAGAAGATGAGTTTTTTTGTAACTCTAAAGATTGAGTTTCGAGATCGAAGCATAACCTTGGGTGAGGGTGGGATGTTAATTATTCCCAGAGGAGTTGAGCACTATCCAATAGCAGATGAGGAAGTTTATCTTTTGCTTTTTGAGCCTCAAAACACCAAGAATACTGGAAATGTGATGACCGAGAGGATTGTAATTCGAAAAGTTTTAATTCTTTAAGAAATAAGAAAAATTCAACAACATTTTTAGTTTAACTTTTTGTCATGTTGATTTCGGCTTGGATTCCAGTAAAGAGAGAAATATTCTTTGACCTTGAAATGCCTTCAATACCAAGTGTTCATTACAAATATATCTCTGGAAAATAGACAGTAGTCCAGTAATTTCTGGGCAGAATGCATACAAAGACTTCGTATACCCATAAACATTTGACATTGAACAAGGTACAAAAAATAGAATACCACCAAACTTCTCATATTCTTTGTAGTTCAGTTAGAATTTCACCAAATTAATTGTAGAAAATAGAGATATGAATTTTTTTTACTCTTTTAAAAAGTACCTTTTTCTTATTCTGGCTTTTGCTTTTGGGTATTTATGTTTGATAGAAAACATAAATGCTCAGGGCGCGCAAAAGATATTCAATCCAATCTATGAGGACTATTTTGATAGCCTCAAGCAAATGGATTATTCCTATACCTTCCCAATTTTGGGAGCAAAAGCCACGAAAGCAGGGTATGATTTACCCTATGCTTGGGGGGCAAGTGCAATATATTTTACCCAGCGCCAGGAAATAACGATCAATCAAACCTTAGTAGGACTTAATGGAGGCGAGATGATTGATGTAAGTAATCTGATCAAGTTTGGGCCAACAATCGCATCCACCAATGCTTACACGGTGAGGCCTGATTTATGGGTCTTACCATTTTTAAACATCTATGGAATGTTTGGAGGAGGAACTACCCAAACAGACATCACACTGATTCAACCTGTAGGCTTTCAGACATCACAACATTTTAATGCAAAGAGTTTTGGTTTTGGAGGTACCTTAACCGGAGCTTGGGGCCCTTTATGGGCTGCCTGGGACAATAATTTTAATTTTGTGGATGTAGATGTGATAGTGGAACCAATCCCTGCTTACAATTCAAGTCTAAGAATTGGTCACACCATACCTTCACTTAAAAATCCACAGCGGAATATGTCTGTATGGGCTGGGGTATTTTACCAGACTATTCAGAGTGATACAAAAGGGTCCATCTTAATAGAGCAGATTTTCCCTGGTTTCGGAGGCGGCAACTTTATTTCCATTTTAAATGAATGGGCCGATACTTTACCCCCAACCCAAAGACTGGTAGCCAAACAGATTATTGGTAGATTGGAAGATTTTGCAAATGGTATTGATCCATCAGAAACAAGTATTGATTATAAGTTAGATAAGGAAGTATCGGCTAGGTTTAACATGATATTGGGTACACAATATCAGCACAATAAGAACTGGATGCTACGAACAGAAGTAGGTGTTTTTGGGAAAAGGAGTCAGTTTTTATTGAATTTGAATTATAGGTTTGCAGGCATCCATAAAAAACAATAGATTGAGTTAAATCTATAACAGATATGAAGTTGCGTCCCAACCTAGTTTTTACATTTTTATTATTTTTTGGAGTAGTAAGTTATTCAAATGCTCAAGTGTTGATGAGCTTAATTTTTGGCGATAAATTAAATACAGAGAACAATGCCTTTGGATTGCATGTAGATTACAGCTTTAATGGGATTACAAACATTGAAGATTCTAAAGCATTGGGTTTGGGCTCTTTGAATTTAGGCTTGTTTTTCAGCCGAAAGTTTGATGATCATTGGGCTTGGAATTTGGAATTATTAGGTAAATATGTCAGAGGAGCAGCAGGAGTTCCAGCCTACTCGCTAATGGATCCAGAACTGGATGCTCTTTATTCAGGAACCAAGTTCGATCGAAAAATAAGCTACTTAAGTGCGGCTCCCACCATTCGATATTTAACTGATATGGGGTTGTTTCTTGAAGGAGGAGCACAGTTTTCTTGGAGGACAAGGAAAGCAAAAGACTATTTTGAGAAGGAAGTCCCAGATGGAGAATTGTCGCTGGAAGTGGATGTAAAAAATCAAATCAATCAAATTGATGCTTCCTATATTGTGGGTATTGGAGCTTTCATCGGGAAGTATAAGATAGATGCAGTAGGTATCAGATATGTAGGAGGAATAGTGAATGTGATGAAAAACCAGGGAAGTAATAAACATTCTCAGCTTGCTATCTATTATAACCTTCCAATCGGAAGAGGAAAAGCTGGTTTGAAGGATTAAACTCCGATCGTTGCAATTGCTTCAACCATTTCGTTATTGGGAAAAGTTTTCCTCCTTTCTAAAATTAGTATTCTATGAAAATCTTTCGGGCAATTTTTCTTTTTACAATTCTCTTAGGTTTATTTTCCTGTAAAGAAGACAAAGACATACTACCGCTCAGTCCGCTTGAAGGAATTTGGCAGCGTGCAGTTTATAATTCCGATCAGAAAGTCTTTTTTATCTTCCAATATATTTTTCAGACAGATGGTACTTTGGAGAAAAGTATTTTGATCAGAGAAAGTGAGACTACTACCATACTTGGTTATTATAGTAATGCAATTGGAACATACGAACTCCGTGGAGAGTCCTACACGGAGAATATTACCAAGATGTATGAGCTAAAATTGGATGCATACCTCTTATATGTTCCAAAAGAAAATCTTCAGGAAGCGGAAGTTACAGGCACCTACCCCATTACAGGTAGTATGATTTTTTCTCCAAATAACAGATCTTTTGATTTGGTGTATCCTTGCAATGATACTCCTAATGGAAGAGTAAATAGTTGTGTTGGAGCCCTGACCTATAGAAGAGTGGATTAAAAGGGATTAGCCATTTGGGTGCTTTTTCATCCAATGATCTACCGAAAATTTTCCTGATCCGAATATTAAAAAGACAATCAGCAGTACCAATACCAAAATAGATGTTTCAAATTCCAGGTTATTAGAGACTGATAAAAAGCCTTGATTAATATTCACGAACAATACGGCCCCTAAAAGAATTGGGATTTGGAAGGCTATGGCAAATCGGGTGACCAATCCCATGGCGATCAAAATTCCTCCTACCAAATGGGCAAAAGCTACAAAATGAGCCAACCCTAAATTGACGAATTGGAGATCCGCATTTTTCATGGTTTCAAGGAGAGCGTCTGTATTTGATATAAATAAGACCCCTTTGTAAAAGATAAATAGGCCTAATACCACTCGTAAAAAGTCAATCCATTGTGGATGATGGGCATCTGCCCAGTGTTCCATTTTTTGTACAGCATTCATATTATTTTGGGTTTTGGTTATACTCTTTATACGTTGGTTTTAAATTAATGATTTGAAATTCAATTGGTTGGATGTTGAGTTGTCCGAGTTTTTCCCCTAAGCCTTTAATCACTATTTCTTACTGCTTGAAGGATTTTCTGACTTAACAAATTCGAAAATGCTGTACCTTCCTTTTTCAAACCTTGTTTTTATGAACATCATTTTCAGATCTCTTTTCTTTTTTTTAGTTGTTGTAATGATGCAACCTTCCTTTGCTCAGGAAATCCCGACAGGATATCAACTTGTTTGGCAAGAAGAGTTTAATGAAGAGGGTTCCGTTGATCTTTCCACATGGAATTTTGAAAAGGGATTTGTCAGAAATAACGAACTTCAATGGTATCAGGAGGCCAACGTTAGCCAGAAAAATGGGATACTCCTGATCCAAGGGAGAAGAGAACAGCTAGCTAATCCTGGTTTTGAAGCGGGAAGCGATAATTGGAAAAAAGCACGGGAATTTGCTGAATATACTTCTTCTAGTATCAATACGAGAGGCAAGTATGAATTTCAATTTGGCATTTTGGAAGTCCGCGCTAAGATTGATACAGCTTCAGGAATGTGGCCTGCGATTTGGACCCTTGGAGTTACTAAACCTTGGCCTGCCAATGGAGAAATTGATGTGATGGAATTTTATCAGATAAAAGGAGAGCAGACCATTTTAGCCAATGCTGCTTGGGCGGATGCAACCAAAAGAGCCAATTGGGACGAAGCTAAGATCCCACTTTCTAAATTTTTAGAAAATGACCCTCAATGGGCCGAAAAATTCCATATTTGGAAGATGGATTGGACGGAAGAATCTATCAAAATCTACCTGGATGAAGTTCTATTGAATGAAATTGACCTAAGCAAAACCTTAAACCCTGATGGGTTTAACCCGTTCCATCAACCCCACTATATTTTACTGAATTTGGCTATTGGCTCTAACGGAGGAGATCCTTCTCCTACAGATTTTCCAAGGGAGTATCAAGTGGATTATGTTCGGGTTTATCAGAGAAAATAGGAGTTAATCGAAGGTTTTTGAACTGTCTGCTACCAGGTAGTTGAGCTCTTTCAGTTCTTTTTCGGTTAAGTCTCTCCACTTACCTACCGGGATATCCAGGTGTACATTCATAATTCGGATGCGTTTCAATTGCTTTACTTCGTATCCCAAATATTCACACATTCTTCTGATTTGGCGATTCAGCCCTTGGGTGAGGATAATTCTGAATTTGAATCGGGAAATCCGTTCCACTTTACAGGGATCAGTGACAGTGTCCAAAATGGGAATCCCAGAGCTCATGCGTTGAATAAAGCGATCGTTGATAGGCTTGTCCACAGTGACAATGTATTCCTTTTCATGGTTGTTCTTGGACCGCAGAATTTTATTGACAATATCTCCTTCACTGGTCAGGAAAATTAAGCCTTCACTGTCCTTGTCTAATCTACCGATTGGAAAAATCCTTTGAGGGTGCCCAATATAGTCTATCATATTATTCTTCTCCCCTTTGGTATCGGTGGTGGAAACTATCCCTACGGGTTTATTGAATGCGATATACACATGGTTTTGAATCGGCTTACCCACTGGCTTGCCATCTACCCTCACAATATCATTGGGCATTACTTTAGTGCCCACTTCCGGGATTTTACCATTTAAAGTAATCCTCCCTGCTTCGAGAAGCTTATCACCTTCTCTTCGGGAACAAAAACCTACTTCACTCAGGTATTTATTGATTCGGATTCCTTGATTCTCTTCCATGCTGTAAAATTTCCTGATTCTTTGGAAATAAAAAAGCCCCGACACGAAAATTCGCTCGGGGCTCTTCAACTATCATTAAGAATTATTTTCCTTTTTCTCCGATTGAGATCATTGCACATCTGAAACCAATAGAGTTAGTTGCAGAATCCTGGTGCATAAATCTACGAGTACCTGGAGCTAGCCAATAAGCTACATCTTTCCAAGATCCACCTTTGTAAACTCTAAACTCATCGCTTAGCATAGAAGTTTCGTAGTTATCGATTTCATCATAAACGCCATCTTTTCTCAAAGGGTTTAAGTCATCAAAATCTTGATAAGAAAGAGGTCTGTAGATATCATATACCCATTCGTTCATGTTTCCAGCCATGTGATACAATCCAAAATCGTTGGGAGCCATATCATACACGTTGGTAGGAAGGATTTCACCGTCATTTCTTTGGTTACCTGCAATACCTGCATAGTCACCACGACCTCTTTTAAAGTTTGCCAAGAAATCACCTTGCTTTCCTTTTCTCTTTACGTTGTATGGGTTTCTCACTCCACGACCATCCCAAGGATAGATTCTACCATATTCCTGATTTTCGTCTAAATACTGAGTACCGATCATTGCTTTGGCGGCATATTCCCACTCACCTTCATTTGGAAGTCTGAAATCAGCCATGGCTACTCCACGCTCAATCAGTTGATTTTTGGTGAAAGTAGAATCAATTTCTCTTTCTTTTCTAATCAACTCCTGTACATACTCAGTTCTCCACTTAGAATATACATTAGCCTGAGTCCAAGATACACCAGCAACCGGGTAGAAATTAAACCCTGGGAATCTGAAATAGTAGGATTGGTACAAGTCATTGAATGACATAGCGCCAGACCAAACATTTTCTGATGGTTCTAACTTCAAAAGAGAATCAGCGCTTACCTTTTTCTTCATGTCGAAAAGAAATTCACGGTAATCATTATTCGTGATTTCAGTTTCATCCATGTAGAAATTGGAAATCGTCACGGTTCTTTCCTGATTGTCTCGGAATGCCATCACATCTTCCTCTTGAGAACCCAAAACAGCCCGACCTCCTTGGATGAATTTCAAGTTAGGACCAGGGATTTGTTCTGCATTTTTTGCCACAAAGAAGTTAGTAGAGTCGTTTTCATCAAAACTGAACTCAGCTCCTGTCGTCGCACTTTTTTTGCCTGGGTTGTTGGCAGTTCTTCTACCATAACCTGGAGTTTTGTTACAAGAGGTTAAAACAGAGCCTGCTACAATAGCCAAGGCAGCTGTCCACATTCCCCATGATTTGTTACTCAGACGCATATGTATATCTATTTAAGGTCTTGATCAGTTTGTAAATATAGAAGCATTACAGACTACTTCCAATCAAATTTCTAGAACGCAAGTTTAAGAAAAGGTGCTTATTATGCAAATTTTCAAGTATTCTACAAATTAGGTATGGAAAACAACAATATTTATGCCAGTTAAATTTTACGAAAATTAGACTTCAGACATCTCTTTAAGAGCACTTTGTGCCTTTGAGATTGTTGGAATTTCTGACACTGTTAAAATCAAACGATTTTTATACTCCTTTATTTTACTTTGCTTCGCATGTAACTGAACAAATTTCATAATCTTCCCAAATACCTCAGAGGAATAGAAATCATCTCTGGTAGAAGGAAGTAGGTAGCATTTCATTTGCTTTCCTTTCAAATTTAGTTTCTCAATTCCCAATTTTTCTGCCATCCATCTCAATCGTACCGTTTCCATTAAATCCTTGACCGAATCAGGCAATGGACCAAACCGATCAACTAGCATCGCTGAGAATTTGCCCAGTTCTTCTTCATTTTTAATGGTATCCAGTTTGGAATAGAGTCCCAATCTTTCTGAAATATTGGTTACATATTCTTCTGGGATCAATAGTTCCAAATCTGTTTCAATGGTACAATCCTGTACCAAGACTTTCACTTTCTCTTTCAGATCTACTTCGAATAGGGCAGCAAACTCATTTTCCTTCAGTTCCTGCACTGCTTCATCCAGTATTTTATGATACATTTCAAATCCAAGATCAGTAATAAATCCACTTTGTTCTGCTCCCAATAGGTTTCCAGCACCTCTGATATCGAGATCTTTCATAGCCACTTTGAATCCATCTCCCAAATCAGAAAATTCCTCCAATGTTTGTAGTCTTTTTCTTGCTTCAGGGGTAAGGCCAGACATTGGTTGGGTTAATAAATAGCAAAAGGCTTTTTTATTGCTTCTTCCTACTCTTCCTCTCATTTGGTGCAAATCACTCAAACCAAACATATGAGCTCGGTTAATGATGATTGTGTTGGCATTGGGAATATCCAATCCTGATTCTATGATGTTGGTAGAAACGAGCACATCGTATTCATGATTGATAAAGTCCACCATGATTTTTTCGAGCTTTTTACCATCCATCTGACCATGGGCACCAACAACTCGGGCATCAGGAACCAGTTTCATGATCAAATTGGCAATGCTATCAATTTCTCCTACCCGATTGTGAACGAAAAATACTTGTCCACCTCTTCTTAATTCATAGGCTACAGCATCTCTGATGGTTTCTTCTTGAAAAGTCGCGACTTCAGTAGTTACGGGTTGCCTATTTGGAGGTGGTGTGGCAATGACCGACAAATCACGGGCACCCATCAGTGAAAAATGTAGGGTCCTTGGAATTGGAGTAGCTGTCAATGTCAATACATCCACATTGACCCGTAGGTTTTTCAGTTGGTCTTTTACTTTTACTCCAAATTTTTGCTCCTCATCTATGATCAACAAGCCTAAATCTTTGAAAACGATGTCTTTATTGACGATTTTATGGGTTCCGACCAGAATGTCTATTTCCCCTGTTTTCACCTGATTAACAATCTCTTTGACTTGTTTGGCGGTACGGAATCGGTTGATATACTCCACTTTTACCGGTAGGTTTTCCAATCGTTCACAAAAAGTCTGGTAATGTTGCATGGCCAAAATCGTGGTGGGAACCAAGACAGCCACTTGCTTTCGATCGTTGACTGCTTTGAATGCAGCACGTATGGCCACTTCTGTCTTGCCAAAACCCACATCTCCACAAACCAAACGATCCATCGGATAGGATTTTTCCATATCGGCTTTCACATCTGCCGTAGACATTGCCTGATCCGGTGTATCTTCATAGATGAACGAAGACTCCAACTCCACCTGCAGTACGGAATCCCTACTGAATGCAAAACCGGGGGCAGATCTTCTTTTTGCGTACAAGGAGATCAAATCTTTGGCTATGTCTTTGACCTGCCGCTTTACCTTTTTCTTTTTGTTGTCCCACTCTGGAGAACCTAATTTTGACATGGAAGGCATGGTGCCTTCTTGCCCGGAATATTTTGAGATTTTGTGGAGTGAGTGAATATTTACATACAGCAAATCATCATCACGGAAGACCAACCTTACCGCCTCTTGAAGTTTTCCATTCACATCCACCTTTTCCAACCCTGCAAATCGGCCGACGCCATAATCCACATGCACAATGTAGTCTCCGGGATGTAGCGCCTTTAGTTCTTTGATAGTTAAGGCTTTGGATTTGCTGGCTTTGTTTTTGGTTTTGTATCGGTGGAAACGTTCGAACAGCTGATGATCCGTGTAGCAAACCAGCTTAAGAATTCGATCTTCGAATCCTTCTCTTAATCCCAGCAGCATACTTTGCACCTGAAGGGTAGGATCCAATTCTCTGAAAATTCCCAGGAGACGCTCTATCTGTTTTTCATTTTCCGCAGTCAGGATATTGGTAAATCCTTTTTTCTCATTCTCAGAAAGATTACTTACCAATAAGTCAAAATTCTTATTAAATGAAGGTTGGGGCTGACTGTCCCATTTGATTTCTTTGCCTCCCCGAAGGTAAAATTGCTTCCCAAATTCAATTTGAGAATGATTGGTTGCCAATGCTTGAAAATCCTTTCCCTTATCAAAAAGATCCGAAGGCTTCAGCATAAGCTTGTCAGTCTGAGTTTGATTAGCAATGGTATCAAAAGCCTGTTCAGCTTTATGGAAACACTCATCCATCACATCAAGGTTGAGCTGATAGTCCTTATACCAAATTTTGCAATTTTCAGGTAGAAAGCTCAAAAATGACTGGCGAACTTCCTGGAGTAGTTTTGTTTGAACATTCGGAATCAGTGAAATTTCATCCACATTGGCAATGGAAAGTTGGCTTTCCGGATCAAATGTTCGAATACTTTCAATTTCTTTTCCAAAAAGTTCAAGACGGTAGGGGTGTTCATTTGAAAAAGAAAACACATCCAAAATTCCACCTCTTATGGCAAATTGACCAGGTTCATAGACAAAATCGATTTTTTCGAAATCATAGCTGGTCAAAACTTCGGAAACGAATTCCATATCCACAGATTCTCCAACAGAAGCTGTAAACGTATTTTCTTTCAAAGATCTTTTATTGATGACCCGTTCATAAAGCGCTTCTGGATAGGTGATAATAATCCTGGAATCGGTCTTGGCATCCAGTATAAGGTTTAGGATTTCAGACCGTAATAATACATTGGCATTGTCTACTTCCTCGTATTGGTAAGCTCGCTTGAAGCTCGAGGGAAAAATCATATGATCTTCCGTGTTCAACAGATTTTGAAGGTCTGAATTGAGGTAGGCAGCTTGTTCTTTATCCGTTGCGATGATTAAGTGAAAACCACCATGTTGGCGATAGTAGCTTGCAAAAAGCACCATATCAAGACTTCCAGAAAGACCTTTCAATTGCAAGAGGAATTTTTCTTTCTTATTTAATTCATGAGAAAGTGTTTGAAAAATCGGGTCTGATTGGTAGATGGAGAGAAATGCCTGTCGATCCAAAATAGTAGCGTAGTTTGTATAGTAAGGTTTGGAGATCAAATTTAACGCATTTGATCGTCAATAGAGCTAAATTGAGTTGATTTAGAAAACTCTGAACCTAAGGATAGATAAAATGTTTATCAAATATGGGCAATACAAAAGAATCTAAAACTTGGTTTCAAAAGCTGGAAAGCCTACATCCATATGAAACACTCCTATACTTAGGAATGCTAGGGAGCGGTCTGATTTTTCTTTTTTTGGTGGTCGCTTTTCTTTTTTCTGGGTTAAGGCAATTGGAAGGATTAAACCATCGTGTTCCGATCGCTTTCCTGATTTCTACCATGCTGCTGATTTTGAGTGGTTACACAGCTACCCAAATGAGATTGCATTATCAAGAAGAAAATACCGATAAGCTTCAGGCATCCTTGCGAAATACTATTTTGTTGGGGATTTCCTTTACCTGTTTCCAATTGATTGGATGGATGGAACTCAGCAATATGGGGATCAGTTTCACTGGCATTCCCAGTGGTAGTTTCCTATACGTATTGTCTGGCATCCATATTTTCCATTTACTGGGAGCAATGGTATTTGCCCTTATTATGTGGGTTCAATTAAGAAAATACCAACGAGATCAGATTAAAAATCTCGTAATGCTGACCAATCCCTTCGAGAAAATGAGGATTAGGCTATTTACTTTTTACTGGCATTACATGGATGCCATTTGGTTGGTTTTATTCTTCTTATTTGTTCTCAGTTTCTAGTCGATTCGCATGGATATCAAAATTAAAACGAATGTGGAGCAGGATTACCTTTCTGTAAAGGAAGGATTTCAGGCATCCCTTTTTAAAAAACTAAGTCCACCCTTTCCTCCGGTGAAACTGATCAGGTTTGATGGCTCTGAGAAAGGAGATATTGTTTCCTTAGAATTGAACTTTATTTTCTTCAGACAAAAATGGGTAAGTAAGATTACGGAAGACCAAACTACCGAGGAGGAATTTTATTTTGTTGATGAGGGGATCGAGTTGCCCTTTTTCCTAAAATCCTGGAAACATAAACATCGAATTATTGGCACTAGTAAAGGGAGTATTATCCAAGACGAAATAAGTTATCAGGCCCCATTTAAGCTCCTGACATGGCTTTTATATCCTGCCATGATTCTTCAATTTGCTTATCGAATACCTATATATAAGAAAGTCTTCAAGAAAGAAGGTTAAACCAGCGGGATCTTGTTTTCACAATTTTCGATCAGACAATCCCCATAAAGCACGAGTGAGTGACTTTTTATGGAAGACTTGAATTCCTTTCCTATAGATTCTTTGATTTCATTGATTTTAGGATCAGAGAATTCACGGATTTTTCGGCATTGGTTGCATACATGATGATCATGATGCTTATAAGTAAGCGCCTGCTCGTAAAGGGCAACTTTATCTTTGAATTGGTGTTTTACTGCCAGACCACTTTCTACCAAAAGGTCTAATGTATTGTAAATGGTCGCCCGACTGATGGTATACCCTTTATTTCTCATGCTTAGAAAAAGGCCTTCCACATCCATATGTTCGTCTTCTGGAAGGGAATACAGCTCATCGATTACAGAAAATCGTTCTGGGGTCTTTCTGCTTCCTTGTTTGGTGAGGAAGTTTTCAAAAATCTTTTTTGCTTTCTCTATAAGTGCTTTATCAGCCATATCTCGGGTTGCTAAAAATTAAAGATGGAGTATTCTTGAAATTTTGGCAAGAATCCCATCCTTTTCTATGCTAATTTGGTTTTATTCTAATTTAACAAAAGAGAAACTATTGCGTAAAACATATGGTAAGCCTCAGGGTTTAGAGAATTATATGCTGAAAATTTTACAAAAAGATTTATCTTATATCAATCACCCGAACTTTTCAGTAAATATGTGTGCAAGGATTGCCTTATTTCTTTTCATTTGGATTACTTCGGTGCCTCTTTATGCTCAACTTCCTGGATTCTATATGAAGGAGGAGCAACATAAAGTTCAACTTCCTTTTTACGCTTCCAATAGTTTGATCATTATTCCAGTTTCCATCAATGGAAATTACCCGATTAATTTTCTAGTGGATACTGGGGTTCGCTCCAATATTTTGTTTAGTAAAGACCTAGGAGATGCTATGGAATTGGATTATTCCCGCCAACTTGATCTGATTGGAGCGGATGGTTCAGCGAGTCTGTCTGCTTTCGTTTCTCCTACCAACACGTTTGATTTAGGGCCTATTGAGGGGACGTATCAAAATTTATTGGTTCTGGAGGAGGATTTTTTAGAGTTGGAGACTGTGATTGGGGTTCCGGTATACGGAATTATTGGTTATGAATTCTTTAAATACAATCCTGTCAAAATCGATTATGACAAGGAACTGATCACTTTTTATGAAAATGATGCTGTGAAATGGCGGCCGATCTTTTATAAAAAGCTGGAGATGATTGTAGAGAATAGTAAACCCTATATTGAGGCAAAAGTAAGACAACAGGATGGAAGTATCCTTAACCCCAAACTATTGATTGATACTGGTGCAAACCATGGCTTGTTATTGAACAAGGAAACTTCCGATGACATCATTTTACCAGAACTGTTTATAGAATCTGAATTGGGGCAAAGTTTGGGAGGGGTTCTGGAAGGGTTTATTGGCAGAGTAAAAGCCCTCAATATACAAGGTTTTAGATTGCAGGATGTCCTCACCTCCTATCCGAACGAGACGCCTTATAGCTATGTGATTAAAGAATCAGGGAGGCAAGGTAGTTTAGGTTCTGAAGTCTTGGGAAGGATGAAATTGATCATTGATTACCCTAGAAACAGATTGCTGATTCGGAGAGGTGAAAAATATTACGCTCCATTTGAATACGATATGAGTGGCATTTCTGTCAAGAAAGTTCCTAATGAGGAAAATCGGATTTATGTGGGGCAAGTACGGGTCAACTCTCCTGCCAGCAAGGCTGGGATTGAAGAGTTTGACGAAATTTTGTCCATCAACAAGATTCCCGCTTTTATCTGGGAATTGTCAGATGTCATTAAACTTTTGAGATCAGAAGAGGGAAAAGAAATTGAATTTGAGATCCGTAGGTATGAAGGGTTGGACTTGACCAAGTACGAGGATATGGTATTTCGCATAGTTCTCAAAAAGCAGATTTAATCCAGGATTGACCCGATTGGAATAAAAAATGGATATTTTTGATTTCAGTATGGGGAGATAATCAAACCTCTTTCTGTGAATTTCGTGATTAATTCCGATTTCTAAACCAAAAAACAGACTATGAAAAAATTATTGATTCCTATTTTGATCTTAGCAGTGGTGGGTATCTATATGTACACCAAGGCAGTAGGAACTTACAATCAATTTGTTCAAACCGAAGAACAAATTAACGGTCAATGGGCTGAGGTACAAACACAATATCAGAGAAGAGCAGACCTGATCCCAAATTTGGTCAATACCGTTAAGGGATATGCAGATTTTGAGCAAGAGACCCTTACTGGTGTGATTGAAGCGAGAGCCAAAGCGACTTCCGTCAATGTAGATGCAGGAAACCTAACTCCAGATAAATTAGCAGAATTTCAACAAGCTCAGGATCAGCTTTCCGGTGCTTTAAGCAGATTATTGGTCACCGTAGAACGGTATCCGGATTTGAAAGCAAATCAAAACTTCCTAGAGCTTCAAGCCCAATTGGAAGGAACCGAAAATAGAATCGCTGTGGCCAGAAGGAACTTTAATGAGTCTGTTCAAGCTTATAATGCTAACCTCAGAACATTCCCTAATAACATATTTGCGGGGTGGTATGGCTTCGAGGCAAAAGGTTACTTTGAAGCATCTGCTGGGGCTGAAAATGCGCCCTCAGTACAGTTTTAAGTAAAGTTCCATGGCAGAAAAATTATTCAGTTCTGCGGATAAAAAAGCAATTGTAGATGCAATTAAGTCCGCAGAAGTTTCCACTTCCGGAGAAATTCAAGTTCACATCGAGAGTCGCTGTAAAGGGGACGTGCTTGATCGTGCGGTGGTGGTTTTTGATAAACTCAAAATGTATCAGACGCAAGACCGAAATGGAGTCTTATTCTACCTAGCAGTAGAAGATAAGAAGTTTGCGATTTTGGGTGACTCAGGAATCAATGAAGCCGTTCCGGATGATTTCTGGGAAAAAATTAAAGAAAATATGGTCAGCCGTTTCAAAGCTGGCGAATTTACACAGGGTCTGATAGAAGGTATTAATGAAGCCGGAACCCAGCTTGGAGCCCATTTTCCTTACCAAGGGGATTCAGACATAAACGAACTTCCTGATGAGATTTCTTTTGGGTCCTAAGATCCGACCACTTGTCATCATTCTCTTATTGCTTGCTGGAGGGACTTTTGCACAGGATTTTCCTCCTGCCCCAAACCCTCCAAGGTTGGTCAATGATTTTACCAATACCTTGTCCAATTCGGAGCGGCAACAGTTAGAGAATAAACTGGTGGCTTACAATGATAGCACCTCTACCCAGATTTCTATCGTCATGATGCGGTCCGTCGGTCAGTATGACATTTCGGATTATGCATTTAGACTGGGGGATGCCTGGGGAATTGGAGGTTCCAAAAATGATAATGGGATTCTGATTCTAGCAGCAATGGAGGATAGAAAAGTGTTCATTGCTACTGGATATGGAATGGAAGGAGCAGTTCCTGATGCCTTAGCCAAGAGAATTGTAGAACAGCTTATCATTCCAAATTTCAAGATGGAAGCCTATTATCAGGGCTTGGATCAAGCTACGGATATGATTATCAAATTGGCTTCAGGAGAATATAAGGCAGAGGATATTGAGTCTCAAGGAAAAGGTGGAGGAGCCATCTTCTTGTTGTTGATCTTTATTTTCTTCTTTGTAATTCTTCCTTTGATCCGAAATAAAAATGACAATGATAACCACATGGGAGGAAGAGGTGGAGGAGTAGATCTTTGGACTACGATTATGCTTGCCAATATGCTCGGTGGTGGTCGTAGAGGCGGCGGCTTCGGAGGCGGCGGTGGCTTCGGCGGCGGAGGTGGAGGCGGCTTTGGCGGCTTCGGAGGAGGATCTTTCGGAGGTGGCGGAGCCGGTGGAAGTTGGTAGTAAACCAAGTATGAAATCAGAAGTAAGAAGTTTGAAAAAACTGAAAATTATAGGCCTGGAATGAATATCATTTCAGGCTTTTTTTGTGTCTTACGGTAAGGATTGCTTAGATTTCTTTTTTCTTGGCTGAATTCAAAAAAGTGGATTCTCTAAATGAATATAGATACGTAGAAAGTACGTAATAGCACTTAACTTAGAACTTTGTTTAATATCAATTATGGTTTCAGTATTTCAAGCGCTTTCTATCATCGATCAAAACACAGAAGCTTTGTCCCCCATGCTTTTGCCTCTATCTGAGGTAAATGGATGTGTTTTAGCCGAAGATGTCAAAGCTCCTATCAACCTTCCCCCATTTCGCCAATCGGCGATGGATGGTTATGCTTTCCAGCATGGGGCCAAGGGAAATTTGAAGTTAATTGGAGAAAGCAAAGCGGGAGATTTCAAGGAATTTGAGGTGTCTATTTCTGATTGTCTTAGAATTTTCACTGGTGCTAGAGTTCCGGATCAGGTAGATACAGTCGTGATGCAAGAGCATGTGGAGAAAACATCCGATGGAATTCGAATTCTAAAAATGCCTGAAAAGGGAACCAATGTGAGACTAATTGGGGAACAGATTAAAAAAGATGAGGTGGTCCTAGAAAAAGGGACCCAAATCAATGCAGCGATTGTTGGATTTTTGGCCGGTTTAGGAATCTCCAAGGTTTTAGTCATACGGAAACCCAAAATATCGCTAATCGTCACAGGAAATGAACTTCAGGAGCCCGGAACGCTCCTGGAGCCTGGGTCGGTGTATGAAAGCAATCAGTACATGTTAGAAGCTGCTTTGCAATCAGAGAATGTGGAGTTGATACATTCGGAGCATGTACTTGATGACAAAGAATCAACTTACCAAGCTATTCAAAAAGCCCTGGAAGCTGATCTGGTGATGATCTCTGGAGGGATTTCAGTGGGTGATTATGACTTTGTCAAAGAAAGCTTAGAGAAAAATGGGGTAGAAGAAAAATTCTATAAAGTCAATCAAAAGCCAGGTAAACCGCTTTGGTATGGGAAAAAGGACGAAAAGCAGGTATTTGCATTGCCAGGGAATCCTGCCTCTTCTCTGACTTGTTTCTTGATTTATGTGACTGCAGCCATCCGCAAAATGAATGGAACTGCCACCATTGACATCAATTTGAAAAAAGGTAGAATGAAGGGAAATTATAAAAATGTATTTAATAAGGCCCTTTTTCTTCAGGTGAAAGAACGTGGCGGTGAATTGGAGGTCTATCCAAAGCAGGCATCGAGCATGTTGGTTTCTTTTACCCAAAGCAATGCGTTTTTGTTCGTGCCTGATGATGTAAAAGAAATTCGGGACGGGGATGAAGTCATGTACATTCCCTTTAAACTTTAATAGATCAGATGCTTCGAATCAATGAAGATATAGCAGTTTATATACTTTGCGGTGGGAAAAGCTCCAGAATGAACACAGAAAAAGGACTGGTTAAATTTCAAGGAAAGACTTTTCTTCAGTGGATTTTGGATGCGGTTACTCCTTTGACTAGTGATATTACCTTGGTTACCAAAAATGCTGCTTATGTTAGCTATGGAATACCTATGATTTCAGATTTGGTGGAGGATCAAGGGCCTGTCGGAGGAATTTATACTGCTTTGGCTGATTCCAGCACCAGGCACAATTTGCTTTTAAGCTGTGATATTCCAAAGATAACTACAGAAGTGTTAACCTTTTTGATTCAATCTTCCATTAGTTCCGATAATGATGTATGTATTCTCTCAGATGGAAAGCATGATTACCCTTTGATCGGATGCTATCAAAAATCCTTACTTCCGGTATTCCAATATGCCATTGAGCATCAACATTTAAAGCTTTGCCCTTTAGTGGATAGCCTCAGGAATCAAAAATTAGTTATTACTCCAAAGTATCAAGCTGCTATAAGAAATATCAATACCCAAAAAGAATTACTTAGCCTGACCTAACCAACCAAGCTAAGTTTTTAATCATAGAAAAATCAGCTTATCAAAACCTTATGGGAATTGTTCTAGGAAACCAGCAACTGTTGATATTGGAACAATTGAGACTATCCATCAGTTGAATGAAAAAGACAAATGGCAGCCAAAGAAGTCTTTTTCTTAGGGGAAGGGAAGGTCTTGGCATCCAAAAAATCAAATAATAATAGGAAGAGGAGTTTATTTTTGAGAATCTTAATATCATTCCATTCGTAAATTAGTAGAAATTTATAGTCTATGATACAGGTAAAGTATTTCGGAATTATTGCAGAGGCGGCTCAATGTGAATCAGAAAACATTGCGCAGGAGAATATGACCTTATCTAAAATTCTCTCTGATTTAACCTCCAGACACAGTTTGGGCGAATATAATTTTCAAATTGCAGTGAACAGGAAAATCGTTTCTAATCTCTCAGAACAGCTATTACAAGATGGGGACGAAATCGCCTTCTTACCACCCTTTTCCGGAGGCTGAAATGAATCGATACATCCGCCAAACAACCTTGCCGCAAGTGGGAGAATCCGGGCAGCAAAAATTGCTTAGCAGTCGAGTGCTTGTGATAGGTGCTGGAGGATTGGGCTGTGCTGTGTTGCCTTATCTAGCAGCGGCGGGAGTCGGTACTATCGGAATTATTGATGGAGACCAAATCGAAGAATCCAACCTTCATCGGCAGGTGCTGTATACTCCAGATCAACTGGGTTTATACAAAGCGAAAGAAGCAGCCACTTCCATTTCTAAGAATAATCCAGAAGTGGAGGTTATGGTTTACAAGGAATTTCTGACTTCAAAAAACGCCAAAGAAATTTTCCCTAACTATGATTTGATCATCGATGCAACGGATAATCTTTTTATTCGATACATCATCAATGATACTTGTATTAAGTTTGGAAAACCCTTTGTGTACGGTTCCATCCATCAATTCCAGGGACAAGTTTCCGTTTTCAATTACGAAGGAGGGCCTTCCTATCGGGATATTTTTCCTCAGGAAAATCAATCCGTTCCGAATTGTGCAGAGGCTGGGGTTTTAGGAACCACCGTGGGATTAATCGGAATGTTGCAAGCCAATGAGGCAATTAAAATCATATTAGGGATCGGTGAGGTGCTTTCCGGTAAGCTGCTGATTTATGATTTGCTTCAAAACAGCCAGCAAGTATTTGAATTTGGTAAGGTATCCTCTCCAAAAAAGCCCGATATTTCTCTTTCCTTTGACATGATACTGGCAGAAGAAGCATTAAATGGAGCTTCTATTTTGTTGGATGTTCGTGAGCATGGAGAAGAACCGCAAGTTTTATTCTCGAATATCCTCCAAATACCGCTTTCGGTCTTGGAAAAAGAATGTGAAAAGTTGGATCCCAAAATAGAGTTTAGAATCTTTTGCCAATCTGGAATTCGAAGTAGAAGGGCGGCAGAGTTGCTTTCCAAAAAAGGATTTCAGAATTTGAAGTTGATTCGAGGGGGAGCAAATGATTTAATACAATTAATTGATACATGAAGATAGGGATAACTTGAAGGGTTGTATTGAGAACTAATCAGTGATCATATGAGATTCCATGTAGCCAATAACTTTGAAAATAAATTACATGAAAAAGGTATTTCTTGAGGGAGCAATTTCCCCAGAATTCATTGCAGATTCGATAGCCAAGCATCAAGGCAAACATAGCATTGGTGCCCATAATATTTTCTTAGGACAAGTGCGAGGAGATGAGGTAGAGGGTAAAAAAGTAGAGTCCATTGACTTTACCTGCTATGAGGAGATGGCCAATGAAAAGCTTCATGAAATCCGGGAAGCAGCATTTGAGAAATTCGATTTGACCTGCATGCACATCTACCATAGTTTGGGAAATGTGAAAGTGGGAGGCATCTGCATCTTTGTTTTTGTGTCTGCTCCCAGGAGAAAGCAAGTTTATGAAGCCACCGAATGGTTGGTGAATCAAGTGAAGTCGGAGGTTCCAATTTTCGGAAAGGAGATTTTTGAAAATGAGGAAAGTCAGTGGAAAGTTAATAGTTGACAGTATTCAGTCGCAGTAGGCAGAGAGTAAAGTCAGAATTATAAAGTGAGAAAGCTGAAAGCTTGGTCAGTCAAAACAAAGTCAGTCCGAGCGTCCACGATAATTATCGGGATCGAAGACAGTAAAATTTAGAAATGGTAGACATTACACATAAAATAACCACGCTAAGAGTTGCTAAGGCAAAGGCCATTGTTCAAGTGAGCATGCCTGAGACCATTGCAGCGGTGGTCGAAAATAAAGTGCCTAAGGGCAATGTCTTTGAAATGGCGAAAGTGGCGGGGTTGTTTGCCGTGAAAAATACCCACATCACTATACCAGACTGTCACCCCCTTCCCATTGAATACACCGCGGTAGAATACGATATCCAAGAATTGGAAATTCATATTTACATTACCGTGAAAACGGTTTATAAAACAGGGGTAGAAGTAGAAGCTATGCATGGTGCATCTGTGATTGCTTTGACCATGTACGATATGCTCAAGCCGATCGACAAGGGAATCGTCATCCGTGAAGTAGGTTTAGTCGAGAAAAAAGGAGGCAAAAGCAGCTTCAAGCAACAAAACCCTAAAACCATCAATGCTGCGGTAATCGTTTGTTCGGATTCCATTTCCAAAGGAATCAAGGAAGATGCGGCAGGTAAAACCATTGTAGAGAAACTTAAATCCATGGAAGTGGAGGTGTCCTCTTATGAGGTTATTCCCGATGAACTGGAATTGATCCGTCAAAAGGCATTGGAATATGCAGATACCAATAAACTGATCATTTTCACAGGAGGTACAGGTCTCTCCAAACGAGATGTGACCCCAGAAGCATTGGAACCTATCCTGGAAAGAAGAATTCCTGGGATCGAAGAAGCCATTCGAAGCTATGGACAGAAAATAATGCCTTATGCCATGCTGTCCAGATCTGTGGCTGGTACGATTGGGGATGCTTTGATTTTGGCGCTGCCAGGAAGCACCAATGGCGCAAAAGAATCCATGGATGCAGTTTTCCCACATTTATTGCATGTATTTAAAATCTTGAAAGGAGCTCAGCATGAAACAGCAGACTGAACATCTTCAGGTACTCAAAGATCAATTTGGTAGGAAACACGACTATCTGAGGATTTCTCTGATCGAGAAATGCAATCTGCGTTGCAAGTATTGCATGCCGGAGGAGGGGATTCCCTTAACGCCTTCCAAGTTCATCATGAATGCCGAAGAGATCGAAAGTCTCGCTAGAACCTTTGTGGGATTAGGAGTAAAAAAGATCCGTTTGACGGGTGGGGAACCGCTGCTTCGAAAGGATTTTGAAGATATTTTAAGCCGATTGTCTCAATTTGATGTGGATCTTTCCATTACCACTAATGGGATTTTGGCTGATCGCTTTCTTCCCGTATTCAAGAAGCATGGGCTTAAAAAAGTCAATTTTAGCTTGGATACCCTGAAAGAAGAGCGTTTCAAGGAAATCACCAGGAGATCAGGTTATCAGAAGACCCTAGATAACCTGGACTTGTTTATTCAGGAAGACTTTGAGGTGAAGTTGAATATCGTACTGATGAAAGGACTGAATGATGACGAGGTGGTGGACTTTGTACGATTTACCAAAGACTTGCCGATTTCTGCTCGATTTATTGAGTTTATGCCTTTTGATGGAAACAAATGGGATCGATCCAAAATGGTATCCGAACAGGAAGTGCTCGCGGAAGTGGGTGCTGCTTTTGGATCAGAAAACTTGATTTCCTTACCGGATGAGGATAATCTGACAGCCCGAAAATTCAAGATTAAGGGATTTCAGGGATATTTTGGGGTAATTTCATCTGTGACCAACCCATTTTGTGGAACCTGCAATCGAATCCGCCTTACTGCCAACGGGAAGATAAAAAACTGTCTTTTTTCCAATCGGGAAACCGATTTGCTAACTGCTTTACGGGCAGAGGAAGATGTGGAAAAACTGATTTTGGAATCCATTTTTCATAAAAAGGCCGTTCGTGCAGGAATGGATAACCTAGAAAAACTGTCAGACCCTGACTTGCATTCCGATAATCGCAGTATGATCGCGATTGGGGGGTGATTTTCTTTAGCCTATTCAAAAAGATTTCCGATAACTTGGGAGCCAATACTGCTCTTCGAGTTCTGATAATTATCGGAATATAATCTCGAAGCTCAATTTTAAGGTTTTTAATCTTTTTAATTAATCCGGATTTCAATTCCGCTGATATTAGTTCAGGATTACTCCCCTACAATTGTCGGCGATCCTCAACAGCAGGATACTTAAACCTTTATTCATTTCCCAAAAAATCCTTCACGACAAAACTGTTTTCAGATTCCATTTCACATGTCCAACTGTCAATATACCATCTCCCATTTCCATAATGGAGTTGGATGCTATTGATTCCTCTTATATTGGATTCAATAGTTGGATCAGTCCGAATTTCGAAGGCACTCCAAACTTGTGCAAGATTTCCGTATTGGCTCACAGTTCTTTTAAGTTCCATTTCATAAAAATCCTCTTTCGGAGCTAATCCTAGGGGTATGTATTCCGCTTCTAGCGTATGGGATTCTGCTTTTCCATTTTCGTCCAGTCTTGTAATGACTGCATTTTTAGCATGGATGTATTTATCTCTTTCAAACTCCCAAGGATCATTTTTCGAGCCTGAAATCACATCATAATAAGCATTGATGATTGCATCTAGTGAGGCTACATCTTTTACATATTTTTCTTCGTTGGATTGTGCCAAAAGTGAATTACATGTAACTATGATGCTGATTGATAGAAGAAAGATTTTGTTCATATTGATTGGGTTGAAGGCAATAAATTAATGATTTCGCAAAAATTTTCTTTGGCAGAAAAACCCAATTTTAAAAATTAATTTAAAAGCTCTTTACAAACAAATGGGATTTGAAATCCAATAATAGAGCTGCTGGATTGCAAGTCCTGAACAGTTCTAAAAAGATAAAAATCTGGAGCTAATTAAAATCGGGTTTTATCAGAACCTTTTCAATCAATTTGTAATAAATCGTTTTATTTAAATCGATACTCAGGAAAATCCCTTTATTGTATTGTTTAATTCACTAAAAGGAGTGGGATGGAAACAATTGTTACATTAATAATCTGGGCTGCTGTCATCCAAGGCTTTTTATTGGGAGTAATCTTTATTACTTCAAAAAAGCATTCTAGTTTGGCCAATAGACTTTTGGGTTGGTTTCTAATCGCATTCGTTTTTCAGGCTCTGACTGATATTTTGCCTTATGGTGAGCTTGGTAGCTACTCTATATCCGGATATTTTACACTGCCTGAAGTAAAATGGCTTTTACCTCTTCTGTTTCTTCATTTTGTTTTAGAAAAAGTGGGGAGGTTTGAGGCCTACCAATGGTTTTTAAGAGTCCATTATTTTCTGGCTTTTGCCATGATCGGACTTACCCTAGTCAATGTCCTATTAGTCTTGTTTAGTGACACTACACTTGTTGAGTTAGTTGGGTCGCAAATGATGGATTCATTTTACATGTCTTTCCAATATTATGCTTTCATTTTAACTATTGCCGCCTTTGTCATAGCCTTTCACGAAACTCGTCGATATCATAAGAGGATAAAAAATGAGATTTCTGATTTGACGCTGCTCAATTTAAATTGGCTATACCAATTTATTTTCTTACTCATTCCGATTATTTTATTTTGGGGGGCAGAATTGGCAAGGATAGTTTTGGGTGGAACAGGACAGTCCGACTTGACGATCGTTGTATTCTTGTGTATCGCATTTTTTAATTACTTCGTTAGCTATAAGGCTTTTACCCAACAAACACTTTTCGATGATTCTTTAAACCAGTTGAAAGATAATCCAGACAATGCACCAATCCTGCAAATGTCGACTGTATCTACTATGGATTCTAACCTTTTTGAGAAGATTGAAAGCGAAATGCAAGAAAATCGATATTACTTGGATCAAAACCTAACCATCCATGATCTTGCAAAGCATTTGAAAATACCAGCCCGGACGATTTCTACCAGTGTCAATCAGAGTGCCGGCTGTAATTTCAATGAATGGATCAATAATTATCGTGTGGACCACGCTTTGGCAACACTACAGGATAAGAATATGGATCATTACTCGATTGAGGGTATTGGAAGGGATTCAGGTTTTAAGTCTAGATCAGCCATGTATCTCGCCTTCAAAAACAAAACCGGGCACCCACCAGGCTATTTTAAGTAGGTATAATGTCCTGAAATCAGTATCTCGGACATCCTATAGCCCATAAAGGGCAACTTCACTTTTTTGTTTTGGTATAATTGGGAAACGGCCACAACAATGGTCCAATCTTAATAAAGTGAAGTAAAAATGAACTCTTTAACAATTAAAATTTTACTAGGAATAAGCTTCCTATGTACCCTAAATCTTCAGGCCCAATCGGATCACTCAAAGCTGGATAAGTACTTTGAAAAGAAGATGAAAAGTGCAGGGAGGATCGGCATGCAGGCTGCCTACATCGCGAATGGGGAGTTAATATGGGTAGGGAGTTACGGTATCAAAACTGATCAAAAAGAGGATTTGATCAATGATAGCACCCTGTTTATGGTAGCGTCTATCTCCAAGCCCGTTACAGCCCTCGCACTCATGAAATTGTATGATGAAGGAAGGGTCTCATTGGATGCAGACATCAATGACCTTCTGCCATTTGAGGTGGTAAATCCTTATTTTTTGGAGGAGAAAATTACTGTTCGAATGCTACTTACGCATCTTTCTTCTATTCGTGACAACTGGAAGATTCTGGAACCTCTGTACACACTCGGTAAAGGTGGCGGAGACTCTCCAATGAGTTTAGAAGAATTTTTAAGGGCTTATCTTGTTGAAGGAGGTCAATTTTATGATTCGGCCAATAATTTCTATCACATTCAACCATTGGAGGAAGAACATTACTCCAATGTCGGGTATGCATTGATTGGTTACCTCGTAGAAGTCATTTCGGGTAAGCCCTTCAACGAATACATGGCTGAGGAAATATTCGAACCATTAAACATGGATAATACATATTGGTTTTTGTCGGAAGTTCCTGACTCCAATATTGCTACACCCCATAATCTGCCTTATAAGGAAACCGATTTTAAAGGGACCCAAGTGCTTGACCATTTTGGATACCCCTCCTACCCATCTGGGCAATTGAGAACTACGGTATCAGACTATGCTCAATTTGTAAAATTAATGGTCAATCGGGGGATGGTAGATGATTTTCAATTTCTAAAGGAAGAAACAGTAGAAGAATTTTTGAAAGTGCAATATCCTGATATAGCAAAATGGAGAGCCATATCATGGAGCATGAATGAATTCGAAAATCCAATTTATAATATGATCATGCCAAGACGACCTTCTCATACGGGGCTTGATCCTGGAATGAATTCGGTGGTTTCCTTTGATCCAGAAACCAGGTCGGGAGTTATTATTTTTTCAAATTCTCCGACTACCACTTTTAGAACAGAGAAAATAATTTATCTGGATATGGTAAAGCGACTATTCAAAGAAGCAAAACTTAACTCAAAACAAAAGTAAAATCATGAAGTCTATTTTAGTAATACTAATGGGAGTGTTGATGAGTCAGGTACTCGTTGCACAAAACAGAATCGCCTCAACGGTAACTTTTAAAAGCGGGAACGAAACCATAGAAGGGATCTTAATTCGGCCAAATCAAAATGAAAAGGTTCCGGCAGTTGTTTTTCAGCAAGGGTCAGGAGATCATGCCTTTGATGGATATGAGAAGGAGGCATGGGGGCCTCATAAATTTTACATTGAAGATGTATTATTAGAGCAGGGATATGCAATTCTGTATTGCAATAAAAGAGGTCTAGGAAACTCTACAGGTAACTGGAAAAATAATGATTTCTACGGCAGGGCTGATGATGCATATGCGGCTGTAGAATATTTAAAAAGCCGGGATGATATTGATGCTTCAAGGATTGGCGTTTCAGGCCATAGTCAGGGGGGGTGGGTTGCACAGATCGTAGCTTCCCAGCATGATGATATTGCTTTTGTGATCAGCCTTGCTGGACCGACGGTGGGGGTAACCGAACAGACAGCTATGTATGATAGTCTGATGTACCTGTGCAATGGTTTCCCCGAGGAAAAGCTGGGTAAAAAAATGGAGAAATATCGAAAAAGGAAGAAAACTTCAGCAACTATTGGTAAAACACTACCCTTCATTAAAAGTGCCTATTACTGGCATCTTATTATAGATTATGATCATGATGAGGCCCTTAAAAACTTGTCAACTCAAACACTGCTGTTGTTTGCGGAACATGATGCGAATGTGCCTCCAGAGCAAAACATCGATCACCTAAATATGTTGTTTGACAATGACTTGCCTCCCAACTTTACTATAAAAGTCATGGAAGGAGGGCAACATGGATTTTATCAAGTGGAAAATAGGTGTGTGGATTGGAATACTGCAGAAAAACAGCCTTTTGATCCCCAGTTTCAAAATGAAATTCGAGAGTGGTTAAAAAGTTTGGAATAAATCAATCTATTCAACAGTAAAGGGTGCATGATGGACAACACTTTCATGAATCTTGTTAATAATATCTTTTCGTCTTATTTTTCAGATGGCTCAATGGAGTTTTTGGAAGAATTAATCGAACTCATTATAGTCAGGTCTAAATTTATTTAGTTGGAATCACCGTTTCCACCACTCCTATCTGTAAGTTCAGAATTCTCAAAAAGAGAAAGGAAGATTCATTTTAAGGTATCTGGATCCACTAAGAAGTTTAAATTAAATATAGCTCTTTAGATTTATTGGTAAGTTCGACGAGATTCTTCACATTAAGTTTCTTCATCAGATTGAAGCGGTGCACTTCTGCTGTTCTTTTGCTGATCTTTAGGGCTTCTGCAATTTCGCTATTGCCTTTCCCTTCTAGGATCAATTCTAAAATCTGTTTTTCCCGATTAGTCAAAACAGCCAATTCATTAGGAATTGATTTAGGTTTATGGATAATCTTGGGTTTATTTTCGACAAAATGATGAATAATGATGGCAGAAACATCGCCAGTGAAATATTTACTTCCAGCCGCAATTGTTTTCAATGCTTTTATAAATTCATCTTTGGAAGATCCTTTCAATAAGTATCCATCTACACCAGCTTCTATCGTTTCTACTACGTATTCTTCAGTACCATGAATAGACAAAATCATTTTTTTGACTTTTGGATACTTTTGTCCCAATTGCTTTACTAACTCAATGCCATCCATGTTCGGCATCCGAATATCCACAATTACCAGATCAGGTTGCTTTTTGGCTATTACATGTAACGCTTCTACACCGTCTGCAGCTTCTGAAATTACCTCAAAACCAGGTTCTTTCTCCAATAGGAATTTAATTCCATCACGAACTAATTCATGATCATCAACAAGAACTATTTGGGTTGGAGACATACAATCTAAATTTAATACGTAGTAAAATAAGCACTTTTACGTATAAAAGACCAGCTATTGAAATCAAAGGAGATTCAATCTTCATGAACTTATCGTTCTTTTTTAAGGTAGACGAGGAGGCCTTTTGATAGTAAGGGCAAAGAGAATGGAATCAGGGTCCGTTTTATTCTAACACTGCCTCTTGAATTAGTTGTAGGCTATCTTTTGAATAGTTTAATTGAACTGCAGCGTCATGGCCTTTTTTCGACATTTTTCTCCAGGTTTTTCGAAGGATGTCGATTATTTTCTTCTTTTCGTGTTTTGCCGAAAAGTCCTCAAAATAATTTTCTAAAAAAACCAGGCAGATTACGTCCTCCAGCGTCTGGGTTTCTTCATCAGTTTTCAATTGCTTTTTGCGAATTAAATGGATGACTTTCTCGATGAAAACCTGATCATATCCCAGTTCTTCCAAGATTCCAGAGGTGATTTCCGCATGCAACTTCTTCAGTTCTTCCCTCCACCTCAGATATCCCACTCGATCCATGGGGTATTCTGACCTTGGAATTTCCCATCTTCCAATATGTTGAGCCCTTGCCGCGATTTTCAAATGTTCGGAGGCATTGGGTTGAAATGCATCCAATTTATCCGTCATTCTCATTGAATACAAAAGTTCTTTGGAGACTTCCTTTCCTTGATAAATTTCTTTTACCGGATCCTTTGAATTGATTTCATCGATTTTGGCAATAGCTTTCTGGAAGGTATTCATAGGTGTTGGTTTTATCAGGTAAACCAATATATACATTTCCCTCTTCTAGTTGCATTGGGAAATTGGTAATACTGTAGTCTTCTCTATTTAAGAGATTGAAGCTTTAATGATAATTCTCTTGATAATTACATCAATCGAAATGCCTTTAAATAGGTCTATGATCAACTTATCAAGTTATTTAACCATGTCTTAGGCTAATTTTAGTTCTACTTTGAATACCATAAGCTCAAAGGTCATTTTAAACTTCAAAATGTAATTTGGCTGGACAGCGGAATACAAAGCTAGGTAGGTCCAAAATCCTTCTTTTAAAATTGGGATGGGCAGTTGTAAATGGAATTGATAAAAATCAAAAAAGCACCCCCATTGGAGGTGCCTTCAGAATAGATTGGGTATATATATTATCCTATTCTTTCAATTTGAGAGAAGTAGAAATTTCCTTCTATAGCTGCATTTTCATCAGAATCAGATCCGTGAACAGCATTTGCTTCGATTGATTTTGCGAAGATTTTTCTGATAGTACCTTCAGCAGCATCAGCTGGATTGGTAGCACCAATTAATTTTCTGAAATCTTCTACTGCATTTTCTTTTTCAAGTATCGCAGCAATGATAGGTCCAGAAGACATATAAGCGCAAAGATCCGCGTAGAAAGGTCTTTCTTTGTGCACTTCATAGAATTTACCTGCAGTAGCCGGAGTCAATTGAGTGGCTTTCATTGCGACGATTTTGAAACCAGCTTCTTCAATCATTTTAAGAATAGCTCCTGAGTTGCCTGCTGAAAAAGCATCCGGCTTGATCATGGTAAATGTTCTGTTTGTTGCCATGGGTTTTCTTATTTTCATTGGTTTAATTCGGGCGCAAAAATAGGAGAATAAAATCCATCTTCCGAGTATTATAAATTATTTATTGCATATCGGGCTAATTTTCAGGTAAATGCATAAGTTGGGATTTGTCAAAAAATTAATGACCTTTGCGACTTACTTAGAGCCAAAGTGCCGCTAATTCTAAAAAATGGAAGCATTAGCCTCATTTAAGAAAGAAATTTCATCCCCCAAAAAAATATTCATTACCACGCATGTGAAGCCCGACGCTGACGCACTGGGTTCCTCCTTGGGTCTTGCTAACTACTTGATCAAAAAAGGACATGAGGTAAGTGTAGTGACTCCATCCGATTACCCTTCTTTCCTTAACTGGATGAAAGGGAATGATGACGTATTGGATTTTAGCAAACCTGAGCATCGGGAGATTGCCATCAAAAAGCTGGAAGAAGCTGACATTATCTTTTGTTTAGATTTCTCTGTGTTGAACAGGGTGAACGAACTGGGAGAAATGATCCGTGAATCCAATGCTTATGTGGTAAATATTGACCATCACCAAGATCCTGAGGATTTCGCAGATTTTGAATACTCAAGTACTCAAGCTGCAGCTACCTGTGAACTGGTTTTTGAGTTGATCGATGAGCTAGGAGATAAAGCTTTGATCGATAAGGACATTGCAGAATGCCTTTATGCTGGGATCATGACTGATACGGGTGGTTTTAGACATCCCAATACTACCAAAAACGTACACTTGGTGGTGGCAGAACTATTGGATTTAGGAGCAAATAGTTCCCAGATTGCCAATTGGATTTATGATTCCAATTCAGTCAACAGATTGAAATTTATCGGTTTTGCCATTAGCAGAAGATTGGTGGTCAGAGAAGATCTACACACAGCTTATTTTGCGATCAGTAAAAAAGATCTTAAAAAATATCAAAGCCAGACCGGAGATACAGAAGGTTTGGTTAATTATGCTTTATCTTTGGATGGCATAAAATTGGCTGCTTTATTCTCTGAGCGTGAAGATGGCATCAAGATCTCTTTCAGATCATCCAGTGAAGTATCAGTAAATAAATTTGCTGCCGAATACTTCAGTGGAGGTGGGCATAAAAACGCTTCTGGAGGTAAGTCAAACTTGGGACTAAAAGAAACTGTAGAAAGATTTGAAAAATTAGTAGAAGAAAATCAGGATTCGCTTTTCCCTGTTGAAACTGTTGGAGCAAATTAAGCCCGATTTTATCACCGCACTTTACTTAGAAAATTCACTTAATCTTTATGAAAAATAACAACAGCCTATTGGCTTTAATCGTCTTGACGCTTGGGGTGGCCCTAGTCTCTTCTTGTCAAAAGAAAAAAGTAACTGAAAAAGACGGAATTGAGTACGCCTACGTTTCTGAAGGAAATGAAACTGCTCCTAATGGAGATTTTCTTCTTTACAACTTGGAAATTACCAATGGAGATGACTCTGTCATTTATTCTACAGCAAGTCAGCCATTTCCAGGCTATTTGATGGCTAATGATTCCATTACTCCTACCAATGGAATGGATGAGATTTTCTTGAATTTGAAAAAAGGAGACAGCATCGCATTTGAATCTACTGCCAAAATTATTTTTGGAGAGAATTTTCCTCCATTCTTGAAAGAGGATGATGTAGTAAAAGTGAGATTAGGTGCGTTTGAAATCATGGATCAGGTAGAAATTGAAGCTTTTTTCAACCAAACCATGGAAGCTGAAGAGCTAAAAAGAGCGGATAGAGCAAAAGAATTATTGGTGGAAGAAGCAAAAACTATTGAAGCATATGTTGCGGAAAAGGGTTTGGATGCGAATAAGACTGAGAGCGGACTTTATTATGTGATCGAAGAAGAAGGAACAGGTGAGCCAGTCACTCCAGGTACTACCATGAATGTGAATTATGCTGGTTACCTGTTGGACGGGACATTATTTGATACTTCTATCGAAGAATTGGCTAAGGAGCATGATGTTTATAATGCTCAGAGACCTTATGAACCACTTCCAGTAAACGTAGGAATGGGTCAGGTAATTCCTGGATGGGATGAAGGATTGTTATTGTTGAAAAAAGGTTCTAAAGGCAAGTTCTTGATTCCTTCTCCTTTGGCATATGGTGAAAACGGAGCAGGAGCTATGATCGGACCTAATTCTATCCTAATCTTCGATGTAGAGGTAGTAGATGTTCAGAAATAAGTCCGCCAAGACTTAGGACAAACAATTAAAACTATACCAACGCAATGAAAATTAAACTGTATTCATTTCTTTCCTTACTGATAGGAAGCATTACACTTGTATCTTGTATTGATACTGAAGAGACTTCAGAAGCTATTTTCTTAGAAGATAAAGCAGAAATTGAGGCCTATTTGGACACTACTACCATAGTCAATGTCAAAGAATACAAGGATCAGGCGAATGCTTATTACATTATTTGGCAAGAACTATCAAATAGTAAAGATTCAGTTTTTGTTGGTGATACAGTAGTTGTTCACTATACAGGTAAATTCTTGAGTGGACAAGTATTTGATACCAGTATCGAACAAGTTGCCAAGGATAATGGGCTGTATGACAGCAACTATAAGTATCCTCCACTTTCCTTTAAAGTGGGTACCTTCTCTGTTCTTACTGCCTTTGAGTTTGGAATTAGACAGATGGAAACTGGGGATAAAGCGACCATCATCATGCCTTCAGAATTAGGTTATGGTAGAAATGGTCAAGGACCAGTACCACCAAATACCCCTTTGGTCTTTGAAGTGGAATTAATGGAAGTTAAACCTGGCCTAAGAGAAAATTAATACATGAAGAAATTATTCTATTTCCTTTTAGTAGGGCTTTTCAGTGCGATTATTGCCTGCGAACCAAATAATCCTTTCAACACGGGTCCAGTTTATGATGTGGATGGTAATCTTGCCATCGACTCAGTAAAAATAGCGGCCTATATTGACACGGCTCAAGTAGACAGTCTATATAGAATTCATGACCCATCTGGTGTAGTGATTATTGTTCAAGAAGAGGGAGTAGGATCTCGGCCTACAGGTGGAAATATTGTGTATACGGAGTATACTGGCTTCCTAATGGAGGACGGTTCGGTTTTCGATACGACGGATGAAACCATTGCTAGAGACAATAATATCTATGTGGAAGGTAGAACCTATGAAACTTTTAAGTTTCAGATAGGTGCAGGAAATGTAATTACAGGATGGGATATAGGTTTTAGAAGGATTAGACCAGGTACCAAAGCAAGGATGATTATTCCTTCGCCTTATGGGTATCGTTCTTCTGAAAATAACAGTAGAATCCCGCCGAATTCAGTACTGATTTTCGACGTAATCTTTAAAGGAACGGATTGATATTCAAGAGGGCTTAGGCCCTCTTTTTTTGTTCCACTTAGGAATGATCATGGGTACCTTTTTTTGATACTCCTCATAGGCTTTACCAAATTGATCCACTAGATTTTTTTCTTCGAAATACATTCCAAACGGTAAATACAAAATCAGGCAGCTAAAATGAATTAGGGCTGTGTAGGTTGCCGAAACCAAGACATAACCCAAAAAGATCAAAATTAGTCCTAAATACAATGGGTGTCTTACCCTACCATATAAACCGGTGGTAATTAAATGGGGAGACTTTTCTTGAGCAGATATCCCTAGGAACTGTTTTAGCTGGATTTGCTTGGTAGATTTGACAAGTAGGATAGTTCCAAATGTGGCAAACATATATCCCAAATAGGTCATAAGATCACTTTGATCAAGGAATTTTGATACGGGGATAAATAAGGATTGAATCATGATTCCCATAAAAAGCAAGGTGGAAAAGATGGTATAAAAAAGTCTGTACCATTTTTGGCTTCCTGCCCATTGGGCTTTTAGAATTCTTTTTAACTTGGCGGAAGCGAAAAGGCTGTGCGTACTATAAAATATGCTCCAGCTGAAAATTAATAGTATATAGCCCATTTATAACTCGATTACCCGATAACCTTATTTTTATGAAAATCGGAATTATCCGCGAAGGAAAAAACCCGCCAGATAGACGAACTCCATTTACCCCTAGCCAAGTCATTCATATTCAGGGACAATATCCTGGTGAATATTCTTTTTTTATTCAGTCCAGTCCTCACCGTGCCTTTACCGATATGGAGTACTTGAATGCAGGCTGTGATGTAGTGGATGATTTGAGTGAATGTGATGTGGTTTTTGGGGTAAAGGAAGTGGCCATTGATCAGCTGATTCCTGGGAAAACCTTTTTTTTCTTTTCGCATACCATCAAAAAGCAGCCTTATAACCGTGGCTTGTTGAAAGCGATTTTGGATAAAAATATTCGCTTATTGGATTACGAAGTTCTAAAAGATGAATCTGGTAAAAGAGTAGTGGCATTTGGGAGATGGGCGGGAATAGTTGGAGCGTATAATGCATTATGGACTTATGGACAGAAAACTGATTTGTTTGATATCAAAAGGGCTTATCAGTGTTTTGATAAAAAAGAACTAGAGCAGGAGCTAAAAAAGGTACAATTGCCTCCTATCAAGATTATCGTAACTGGTTCTGGTAGAGTAGGAAAAGGGGCCAAAGAAATTTTGGATACTTTGGGAGTGAGAGAAGTTTCCACCCAAGATTTCCTCCATCATTATTTTGATGAACCTGTGTATTTGGTTTTAAAATCCTCGGATTACAACAGGCGGAAATCGGATGGGGGATATGATCAGGAAGAATTTTACGCTAATCCTGAAAAGTATGAAAGCCATTTTTTAAAGTTTGCAGAGGAAGGGGAAATTTTAATTGCTTCACATTATTGGGATCCTGATGCACCCAGGTTGTTTGAATTGAAGGACATTGACCATCCTGACTTTGCCATTTCGGTCATCGCGGATATCTCTTGTGACATTCATGGATCTATCCCTACAACTGTCAAAGCTTCCAATATTCTAAACCCAGTGTATGATATAGATAGAAGAACAGGAAAAGCTATTGAAGCATTTGGTAGTCAAACCAGTATTTCGGTGATGGCTATTGATAATCTACCTTGCGAGTTGCCTAGAGGAGCTAGTACCGATTTTGGAGATCAGCTTATTCAATGGGTCATACCAGAACTGAATAAAGAAGTCTCTCCAATCTTGGAAGGAGCTACCATTGCGCGGGATGGTGATTTGACTTTGGAGTTCATGTATTTATTGGATTACGTAAACGGGGACTCCTGATATGAAAAATTTCAACAGGTATTTAGAAACCACATTACTTCAGGCCACCATGACTTCGGATCAACTGGATCTATTGATCAAGGATGCCATTGAGGAGCAGTTTGTAGGTGTTTGCGTTCCTCCATTTTGGTTGAAAAAAGTTAAAAGAGAGTTGAAAGAGGAAGATATCCAATTGGTAACGGTAATTGGATTTCCTTTAGGTTATACTGATACCGCTACAAAAGTGTTTGAAACGAAAGAGGCAATCAAACAAGGAGCGGATGAATTGGATTTGGTATGGTCTCAGACTTCCTATCACTCGGGAATGAATTGGCCGAAGATTGAAATTGCCCAGATTGCCAAATTATGCCATGAGGAGGAAAGGATTTTAAAAGTCATCATTGAAACTGCCAATCTGAGTGAATCCCAAATCAAAGAAGCCTGTCTGATCTGTCAGGATGCAGGGGCGGATTATGTCAAAACATCCACTGGCTTTGCAAATAGAGGGGCTTCTGTAGAAGATATCCTTACCATGAGAGCAACCCTATCTTCACATGTAGGTATCAAAGCCTCTGGGGGTATCAAAACCCTTGAATTTGCGATTCAGTTGATTGAGGCTGGTGCAGATCGGATTGGTACCAGTTCAGCCAAGCAATTAATTGAAGCTTGGAAAATGAAATATGCTTAATTGTTACTGAAGTAAATCAGTAAGAACGGAATGATGAAGAAGGTCAGCAAAATATAAGCGAAACCAATAAATCGCGTTTGAACTGATTTTGCCCCCATGTAAGTGGCCATCCTAACAGGGATATTTCTGATTCCAGGGAAAGGCAAGATAATTAAGGCTCCAAAGAAATTGATCAGGAAATGGACAATAGCTAACGCGATTGCTGCCTCCGTTTTATAGAATGCGGCAATGGCCGCAGTAATTGTTGTCCCAATGTTTGCCCCAATGATGAAAGGGAAAGATTTTTTAAGAGACACTTTTTTATTGGCTACGAGTGGTACTACCAAAGAGGTAGTCACTGTGCTGGATTGTACTGCAGCGGTAAAAAATATTCCATAAATGAATGCCAGGTTGGTTTTCTTGAAGACAAAATTGTTGATTTCCTGAAAGCTATCTAATACAAAGGCTTTGTAGACAGAGGATGAAAGCAATTTAATGGCTCCAAAAACCAGGAAAATGGCCAATACCAAGGTTAAGAAGGGAATCTGAATAGTTTCAGAGATCCATTCTGTCAATGGACGTGTAAATACTTTGTTGTTGTAATTGAATGTACCTGAATAGTTTTCGCTGGTAAGGAAAAAGGAAGCCAGTTTATGAGCGATTTTGGATAGAAACTGGAAATAATATTCTAAGGGGAATAAAATAAAAACAGTAATGATGTTGAAAAAGTCATGGATAATGCCTGCTGAGATAGCTCTTTTGAACTGTTTCTTTTTCATGATATAAGAAAATGAAACAAGGGTGGAGGTCAAGGTAGTACCGATATTTGCACCCATTACCATGGGAACGGCTTGTTCCATGCTCATATTCCCTGCCGCTACGATTGCCACGATGCTCGAAGTCACTGTAGAACTGCTTTGGATCAAAGCGGTCATTAAAAGGCCAATGAAAAGGCTGACGAATGGGTTTTTTGTGGCCATTAAAATATCATTTGCCACAGTGTTGTTTAGTTGCCCCATCGCAACTGTAAGAAGGTCGATCGAAAAAATGAATAATATGATGGCCAAAAGCATTAAGATATAGCTTTTGGTTTTGTTTTTTACAGGTTGTTCCTGATCATATAATTCCATCCCAGGCGTATTATAGTTGGTAGTCACCTAATACTAATGATATTTCACTTCGAAGCCTAATGTCGAAGAAATTCCAAATTTTAATTAAAATAAATCGCAAAAGTTGAAATTTTTTTGCGAATTACAAGGCAAACTAGGTGTAATAGAAAAGATTTTGTGCGTACTTAACAATTTCTTAATATTCCCAGAAGATTATCTTCATTAATTTTGTAGCCAAATAGAAAATAAAGACATGGCCAAGGCTAAGAAAAAAAATCTCGACCAGAACATTAATCAGGAAAAGTTAAGTAAAAGTGCATACTCCATATTTGACTTTGCCAAGAAAGAAAAGCAGTTCCTGGTAGGTATATGTATACTGATATCAATTGCAGGATTAATACTTCCTTATACCTATGCTGCCATGTGGTTCGGGTTTGCTTTGGCGGCCTACTCTGCCATTGCCAATGATAGTATCCAGACCATCGGTACTTTCATAGCTTCTAATCAATCCAAAAAATGGTATTGGTTGTGGTTGTTTATGGGGTTGATTTTTGTGGGAACAGTTACCTATAGCTGGTTTACTTTTAATGGAGATGTGAGTTATGAGCGTTTGACTACCAAAGGATTGGATAAAGCTCCTGAAAGCTTTGTGTTTTTACAGTTGGCAGCGCCTATAGTCTTGTTGATCATGACCAGGATGAGAATGCCGGTTTCTACGACATTCCTATTGCTAAATGTTTTTACCTATAAAGCAGGTACCATTTTGGAAGTAATGAAGAAGAGCTTTGTAGGTTACCTTTTGGCATTCGGTATTGCGATAGTTGTATGGTTTGTATTGGAACGGTTTGTTCAAAATTACCTAAAAGGAAAGCCAAAGCCGTACTGGATGTTTCTCCAGTGGATCACTTCGGGAACCCTATGGGCTGTTTGGATCATGCAAGATGCGGCAAACATTGCTGTATTCCTTCCAAGACAGTTGAATGTGTATGAATTTTCTGTTTATGCAGGGTTCGTCTTCCTAGGACTTGGATTCCTGTTTTATTTAAAAGGTGACAAAATCCAATCAATTGTAAACGAGAAGTCAAATGTCACGGATGTGAGAGCAGCGACTATTGTGGATTTTGTGTATGCCATTATATTATTCTATTTCAAGATTCACAGCAAAGTTCCAATGAGTACCACTTGGGTGTTTATCGGATTGTTGGGAGGACGTGAATTAGCCATTGCCCTAGGCAAAGCAGGCAAGCCAGAAAAGCGTAGAGACTGGGTTAGCAGAGCATATAAATTGGCAAGTAAAGATGTGAGCAAGGCATTCATTGGGTTATTGGTTTCCTTATTGTTGGCAGTTATCATCAACGAGGGAATTAGAGAGGAGATTTTCGAATTTTTCAGATAAATAGAGTTGGAGCTTTTCACACACGAATATTTCATGAATGAGGCCTTTAAGCAGGCCAAAGAAGCTTTTGAAGAAGGTGAAATACCAGTGGGTGCTGTGATTGTCTGTAAAAACAGGATTATCGCAAAAGCTTACAATCAAACCGAAATGCTCAATGATGTGACCGCACATGCAGAAATGCTGGCGATCACTTCCGCAGAGAATTACCTGGGATCGAAATATCTCAACGAATGTAAATTATATGTGACATTAGAGCCCTGTGCCATGTGTGCCGGGGCTCTTTTTTGGTCCCAGATCGGAGAGGTGCATTTTGCAGCACCAGATCACAAAAGAGGTTTTAAGCAATGCAACCCGGCAATGCTACACCCGAAAACCAAACTGTTTCAGGGCCCAATGGCCTTGGAATCCGAACAATTGTTACTTGAATTTTTCAAAAAATTGAGAAACTAAAAGGAAATTGGATTTCAGGGAATTTTTTTTCTTTTCTACCAGTTCCTTAGGCAGATTATTTGAATGAATATAATTTTAACGTTTAACCTTAAATTTTAACAATATGGCTTTTGAACTTCCTTCATTACCTTATGCATATGATGCATTAGAACCAAACATTGATGCACGTACAATGGAAATCCATTATACGAAGCACCACAATGGATATGTGACTAACTTAAACAATGCAATTGCAGGGACTGACCTAGAAGGTAAATCTCTGGAAGAGTTGTTGAAAATCGCAGGTTCAAATACCGCGGTAAGAAATAATGGGGGTGGTCATTTTAATCACTCACTTTTCTGGACTATCCTTTCTCCAAATGGTGGAGGAGCTCCTACTGGAGAGTTGGCTGCTGCAATTGATGCAAAATTCGGCTCTTTCGATGCATTCAAAGAAACATTCAACAAAGCAGCTGCAACCAGATTTGGTTCAGGTTGGGCATGGCTTTGTGTAGATGCTAAAAAAGAACTTTGTGTATGCTCTTCTCCAAATCAGGACAATCCATTGATGGATGTAGCCGAGTGCCCAGGTACTCCAATTCTTGGTTTGGATGTTTGGGAACATGCTTACTATTTAAATTACCAAAACAGAAGACCTGATTACATCGCTTCATTCTGGAATGTAGTGAATTGGGAAGAAGTTAGTAAGAGATATGCTGCTGCCAAATAAGCAGAACTAAAAGCTCCATTCGAAATCCCCGGTTTGAATCGGGGATTTTTTTGTTTAAAACCGATCGAATTACTGTACGGTTTTGATACAGTCTAATTTTTTGTTTAACTAAAAAACGCCATTCTATGCTTTTTTGGGCCATTTTTTACTCTTGGCATTTTGTTTTCATTGGTTGGCACAGTCAACACACACATATTTCATAGTAATGAAAACTACCAACTTACTCTTTTTAACTCTATTCTCTTATTTGTTGGGAATGAGTAATCTTGCTGCAAAAGATATTAGTAAAATATCCGGAAAAATTTTAGATCAGAATGGGCAGGCAGTTCCTTATGCCAATGTTGCCTTAATTGCAGTAAATGATGGACATCTTGTAGATGGAGCTGTATCTGATGAGAATGGATTATTTTTAATTGAATCTGCTAAAACAGCACAAGTAAAAGTGGTGATTTCTTCCATTGGTTTTAAACCATATGAATCAGATCCTTTTGAATTGAAACCTGGCACAATTAAAGAAATGGGAGAATTGACGGTAACAGATGAAGCAACAGGGCTTGATGAAGTGACTGTTTCCTCGACCCGGCCAGAAATTATCATTGAACCTGACAAAACCATTGTCAACGTAGAAGGAACAGTGATGGCGGAAGGATCTACTGCTTTGGATGTGATCGGAAGATCTCCAGGTATCTATGTGGATCAGGATGGAATCATCAATTTGAATGGTCGTACAGGGGCGGTAGTAATGATCAATGATCGCCAAACTTACATGAGCGCTACTGACTTGGCCAATTTTTTAAGAGCCATGCCAGCCGATAATATTAAGAGCATTGAGGTGATCAATAATCCATCCGCAAGATTTGATGCAGAAGGATCTGCGGGAGTGATCAATATCCGACTTAAAAAGAACACCGTAGATGGAATGTTTGGAAATGTGCAGGCAGGAGGTCAGTACAATGGATTCTGGGCTCCGATTGCTGGAGTTTCCTTGAATGTTAAGAAAGGGAAATGGTCTACCAATGCAGATTTGAATTATAATCATTATGCCAACTTGAATGAACTAGACATTGAGCGAAATTTTGATGTGCCAGAAGGGGTTTCAAAGTTTTTACAGGAATCTAGAATCAGACAGAGAAATAAAAATCTGTTTTTCAATGGAGCGGCTAATTATGAAATCAATGAAAACCATAACATTGGTATCAACCTTCAGGCTTCAGATTTTGACAATACAACCACCAACCCTTCTTTGACTGAAATAGCCACTCCTGGCGTAGTAGATAAGACCTATTTAGATTCTTATAATGATTCAGATGGTGGAGGAAACCGATTCTTTGGAAACCTTCATTATGGTGGAAACTTGGATACCTTAGGGACAAAGTTGACTGCAGATTTTGACTTTACCAGAATGAATTCAGGTAGTGAATCTTTATTGAGCACTACTACTTGGACTAGAGAGGATCAGTCTGACGCTGCCCGTGGGAGGCTCAATACATTGAATGATATGTACTACAACATCTTTACTGCAAAAGTAGATTTTGTAAAGCCGTTGGGTAAAGGAACTCTTGAAACAGGTGTAAAAGGTTCATGGGTGAAGTCAGATAATAATCTTGATTTGACCTTAGCGATTGAAGATGGACCTTTTGAGCCAACTCCAAACAGTAACCACTTTATATACCATGAAAATGTCTTGGCAGGATATGCTTCTTATAAAGGAAAGTTTTCTGATAAGGTAAGTTACCAGGCAGGTTTAAGAGGGGAGTATTCCAATATTGAAGGGAATTCGGTGACTTTGAATCAAATCAATACCCAAGAGTACTTTAACCTATTCCCAAGTGCATTTATCCAACATAAGGTTTCTGACAATTATCAGATCATATATAATGCGAACAGAAGAATTACACGTCCGAATTATAGGTTACTGAATCCATTTGTTTACTACATAGACCCATTGACTTCAGAAAGAGGAAATCCAAATTTGAAGCCTCAATATTCCAATAATTTTGAGATGAACCATGTAGTAAAAGGAGCTTATCAGTTTACTATTGGATATAGTGAAACTTCAGATGCATTTATGCAGGTGTTCATTCAGGATGACGAAGAAAGAACCACTACGACTTTTACCGACAATTTTGACAAAACCAGAAATGCCAACTTTAGAGCAATGGTTCCTGTTCAAATCAGGGAATGGTGGGGAACTTCCAATATGCTGCAGGTAAACTATAACAGATATAAGTCTCAGATTGGTGACGACTACCTCGATACTGAACAGACATCATTTATGGTGAGATCTCAGCACAATATCAACTTGCCGAAAGGATTCAAATTGGAAGTAGTAGGTATGTATTTAGGACCACAGATTTGGGGTCAGGGTTCAATCGAAGGCTTCGGATGGGTTGATGCTGGTGTAACCAAGACCATCATGAAAGATAAATTGACAATCGCGGTAAATGGAACCGACCTATTTAGAACTCAAGTCATTAAAGCGAAAGTTGATTTTGCAGATATTGATACTTCATTTAGACAATATAGAAGTAACCAAGGTGTAAGATTTACCCTTCGCTATCGATTCTCCAAAGGTGAAAGTTTCCGTGTGAATAAAAGCTCTGGTAGCTCTGAAGAAAGAGATCGACTTAACTAAACCTTCCATCCTCCTTGTATCCCAAGGAGGATTTTTTTTATATTCACCGAAGACAATTTGTTATGATACAACGGTTTATTTACTCTTTTCTACTTTTATTAATAAGTGGTGTTACTCTGCTAGCGCAAGATTTCAATAAACTGGATCAATATTTCGATTCTTTAGAATCTCACGACAAGTTTATGGGCAATGTTCTTTTGAAGGCAAATGGAGAAGTGCTTTATGCCCGTTCCCTTGGTTTTAAAGATGTTGCAGAGGAAGTGGAATTAGAGAAGGATACTCGATTCCGAGTGGGCTCCATCACTAAAATGTTTACAACAGTGCTGGTATTCCAGGCCGTGGAGGAAGGAAAGATGAAACTGGATCAAAAGCTTTCTGAATATATTCCAGAAATCCCTCATTCAGATCAAATCACCATCAGCATGCTCCTTCAGCATAGAAGTGGCATTCATAATTTCACCAATGATGATTTATATGATACTTATTTCACAAGTCCTCAAACTCGGGAACAGCTGGTGAAAATTATCAAAGACGGAGGAAGTGATTTTGAACCTGACTCTAAAGGAGAGTATAGTAATTCTAATTTTGTCTTACTCACGTTTATTTTGGAGGATGTTTATTCTAAATCTTATCCAGAATTAGTAAAGGAAAGAATTACCAAGCCATTGCAATTGGAACATACGCTAGTGGGTCAGGAAAAAGGAACTAATGAAGCCGAATCCTATTCCTATGAAGATGGTTGGCAAGAGGAGCAGGTTACCGATATGTCTATTCCTTTAGGAGCAGGTGCTATTGTTTCTACCGCAGAAGATTTGGGGAAATTTATTGAAGGGCTTTTTTCAGGTAAACTCATTTCCGAGGAGAGTCTGGCATTAATGAAAGAAATAAAAGAAGGGTATGGAAGGGGTTTGTTCCAGTTTCCTTATTATGAGAAGGTAGCCTATGGCCATAATGGGGGGATTGATGGATTTTCCTCAATGATAGGTTATTTGCCTTCAGAAGATGTTACGGTGTGTATTTTGTCAAATGGCAGTAATTACAATAACAATAACATCATCCTAGCCATTTTGGATACTCAATTTGGAAGAGAAGTAAAGATTCCAAATTTTCAAACTGCAACATTAACGGAGGAAGAATTAGATCAGTATTTAGGGGAATATGCATCAGACCAGATTCCACTTAAAATGACCTTCGTAAAAGAGGGAAATACCTTGATTGCCAAACCTACCGGTCAGCCTGATACTCCTTTAGAAGCCAGAGGAAATCATGTTTTTGAATTTGTCCAAGCAGGGGCTACGATGATTTTTGATCCAGAGAAAGGCGAAATGACTCTGAAACAAGGAGGGGCAACTATCTTGTTTAAGAGAACAGAACAATAAAAAAGCCGGAAAATCCGGCTTTATTTTTAATATGAGATTATGTCAATTGATTATTGGAAGTGGTATAGAAATACCAATACGCCCGTAAAAGCTGGTTTTTTCTGATCCTTGATTTCCAATTTTACAGACACTTCTGCCTTCACAGTGCCTCTCAGGTTGACAACGGACTTCAGGGTGGCGACTAGTCTAACTTGGTCGGTGACCAGCACTGGATGAGCAAATCTGAAATTCTCAATTCCATAATTAATCATCATTTTCAGATTATTGACCTTCAGGATCTGTTCCCATAAATGAGGGACTATGCTAAGAGTTAAATAACCATGTGCGATGGTATTGCCAAATGCTCCTTGGGTTTTTGCTTTTTCAGGATCGGTGTGGATCCATTGGTGATCAAAAGTTGCGTCTGCAAATAAATTGATTTGCTCTTGGGTTATTTGGAAGTACTCAGATGTGCCTAACTCTTTACCGCTATATTTTTCAAAATCCTCGAAACTTCCAATTTCTATTGCGCTCATTTAGTTTTTTTGTTTCGTCTAAATCCAAAATAGGGAACTTTTGGGGTTAATTACAAATAGTAATATTATTTGCCTTTTATAATCTATTGATATTCAGCAGTAAAAAACTAAGGGCTTTTTCTGCAGAATTTTTAAGTTAAGTATCTTATAGTTTATAAATTGAATTTTTCTAATTTAAGCCATTAATTCCACTATAACTTTAATGAACAAATCGCTTTTTTTATTCTTGACCTTGCACTTTTTATTCACTTTTTCGACTGTCGCTTCTAGCGTGGATTCTGAAGAATTGTATTCTAAGTTATCAGAAAAACAGACGATAATAATATCGGATAATTATGAGGTTACTTATTTATCTGAGAAGCAGTTTATCATTTACAACACTGAAGGATTAAGTCATGCCTACACCTCACTTTTTTATGATAAACAAAATAAGGTAGAGCGATTTGAATTGGAAATGAAGGATGTAAAGTCTGGAAAAACCTTGCAGAAGGCTAAAATAAAGGATATGACCGATGTAGCTATTTACTCAAACTCCACGGTATTTGATGACAATAGACGGAAATTCTATGAGCTAAAAAGCGGTACTTTTCCAATTGAAGTGAATATTATTACTGAAACTAAGTCCTCTACAAACTTTAATCTCCCCACCTGGATTCCGGTCCATAGATATTATCAAAAAATAGAAAAATCATCTTTAACTGTGGTATATCCAAAAGAAATTGGATTACGGTATTTGGAGAAAAATCTTTTTGGTACGAAGGAAGAGAAGGAAGAAAATGGAATCATGACTATTACCTGGCAAGAAACTGACTTACCAGTTCAAGAGCCAGACATGAATGAAGAGGATGACCATAGGGTTTTATTGGCTCCTGTAAATTTCAGTGTGGAAGACTTTAAAGGAGAAATGAATGATTGGTCTGGAATGGCAGATTGGTTATATAGACTGAATGAAGGAAGAGATCAACTTCCTGAAGAACTCAGGATTAAAGTTCATGATTTGACAGATGAATTAGATAATCCATATGATAAGGTTCAGGTCCTATATTCATATTTACAAGAAAATTTTAGGTATGTAAGTATTCAGCTTGGAATTGGGGGGTGGCAGACTATATCCTCAGAGGAGGTAGCCAAATACGCTTATGGGGATTGCAAAGGGCTTACCAATATTATGAAAGCAATGCTTGCTGAGGCGGGTATAGATTCAAATTACACCTTGGTTTTTGCTGGTGATGGAGAAGAGGATATTGAAGTGGATTTTCCCTCCAACCAATTTAACCATGTAATCCTCCAAGTACCTACAGAATCTGATCCCTTATGGCTAGAATGTACTTCTAATTTGCTTCCAGCAGGTTATTTGGGGTCATTTACAAAAAATCGACATGTTTTAGTGACTAAAGAGGGAGGTGGGTATCTTACCAAAACTCCTAATTATAGTGGTACATTATGGAACCAGTCACAATCATCTACTTCTATCAAGTTAGATGAACGTGGTGATGCTTGGATAGAAACCGAATTTAGAATGAAGGGGAACTATGCCGAGGATTTGATATATGTTAAAAACTCTTTGGACGATAGGAAACAAAAAGATTTTTTCAATAGAAACTCACCTGTTTCCGGGTTGATTATTAACGACCTACATCTTGATTTGAAGCATGTTGATTCCCTTCCTATTGCAATTATAAACTACGAAGGAACGATTCAAAAATTCATACAGAGTACTACTAAAAGAATTATTTTGAAGCCCTTTATGGGAAAGATCAGCCCTGATATGCTTTCAAGTAATCGATTATTGAAAACAGATGATTATAAGATAGAACTAGGTCAGGAGTTGATAGTGGAGAGCAATATCCAGCCTGTTTTATTTGAGGAAGAAGGGATTAGGATTTCCATCGAGAGTTCACAGGAAGGGACAGACTTGAAGGTAAAGCGATCTATAGATTTAACACTACCGGAGGATATGGATGAGGAGGAGAGAACAGAGGTAATCAAGAAAATCAATTCAAAAGCGACTAAAACCTATGTTTTTTTAAAGCCTGAAACCAATACCAAACAATAATGAAAATAATTTTATCTGTAATCGTATTTTTTGCGGTTTCCTTCACCTGGGCCCAGGGTGTCAAAATGGGTAAATTTTCTGAAGAAGAAATCAGTTTATCAGAGGTTAGCTATGAACCCGATGCAAATGCCGTAGTATTGTGGGAGGAAGGAGAATCCAAGTTTTTTGGGAATATGTTGGAAACTACCTATTTGTTTAGAATCAAGATTCTGTCAGATGCGGGCAAGGAGCATGCAGATATTCGAGTTAGATATTTTCGGGGAGATAGTAAAATTGAGGACATTAATGGAGTAAAAGCCCAAGTATCCCATTTTGAAGATGGAAATCAAGAAACAATCAAAGTAGAAAAGGACAATATTTATGATGTGGATTTAGGGGAAGGTTACCGTGAGATGAGAATCAGTTTTCCAAATGTAAAGGTAGGATCCATTTTGGAATATACTTACAAGAAAATTGATCGGAATCTTACATTTTTAGATGGATGGACATTCCAAAACTCTATTCCGACATTAGTTTCCCATTATCAAATAAAAATGAATCCTCAATTGGATTACAAAATGATTGGTCAAGGCTACAATTTAACCCATAATGCTGAAAAGTCTTCTGAATATGGATTATTCAAATGGACATTGAGAAATCTATATTCTTTGAAAGAAGAGCCATTTATGAAAAATTACAGGGATTATATTGAAAGAGTAGAATTTCAATTGTCCCAATATCAAGCCCCAAATAATACCGGATCTCAATGGGAAGATGTTTTAAATACCTGGGAAATCTTAGGTGACGAATTAATATCCACTTATAGGGAAAAAGGATACTATAGAAGTAATCCCATTGAAAAAGAGTTGCTAGAGGCAGATATCAGTGGTAGTACGCAATTAGAGGTGGCCCAAAAAGCCTACTATTATGTGAGGGATAATTTTACTTCTGAGGGAGTAGACTTTATCTATGTAGATCAAAATTTACCCCAGTTGTTAAAATCCAAAACGGGGAAACCACAAGAACTAGTATTGTTATTGATGGGCATTCTAAAATCTCAGGGGATTACTTGCGACCCAGTGCTTATAGGAAGTAAAGGAAATGGCAGAACCCATATAGTACCTTTTCCATTTTTGTCACAATTCGATGAGATTTTACTGAAAGCAGAACTGGATGGTAAAACGCAATATTTGGATCTGTCTGACCCTGATGCACCTTTTGGTTACGTGGACTTGGATAAGCATGTGCAAATGGGCCTTTATTTGATGAAAGATAAGAGTACTTTGATTCCTTTGGAGTTTAAACATTCTAGTAACACGGTCTTTTTTAGTGAGGTTAATATGGAGGACGAAGATTTGGTTATGTCCAATACCATTAGACATTATTATTATGAAGGTTTGGACTGGAATAAGGCAATTAACAGCTTGGAAAAGCAGAAGGAACCCTTGGGAAAATTATTTGGTGAAGGAGGAGAGTCCATGTCTATTCAGGACGTTGAGGTAGAGAATACTTTGGTGGAGAAAAATTACATTTCTACAAAATTCAAGGTAATACTTGAGGGAGCTGGAGAACAGGACATGATCATGTTTAACCCTATAAAGCATTCAGCATTTGCAAAAAACCCATTTACCCAAGAATATCGAATTTTTCCAGTTGATTTTGAATATGCCTTCAATGAGACTAATAATGTAAATATTAAAATCCCTGAAGGCTATGAGATTGATGATTTTCCACAAGAGGAGATAATGACAATTGAAGGTCAGCCAGTTGTATTTTCTTATAGCTCAAAGGTGATGAACAATATTCTGGTAATTGCTACTAAGCTGATGGTTAGAACCCCATTAATTGATGCTGCCCAGTACCCAGATCTGAAATATTTGATGGAATCTATAGCTTCCAAATTGAACGAACCAGTAGTATTGAAAAAAATAGTATCCCCATAATTCGGGATATTCCCCTGTTTTCTTAATAATTTGCATGGATGACATCATACATTCATGGATATGTACCCGAGGAACAAGAACGACTGGTAGAACAAGCAGGAGTTTTAGGTTCTTTAATCTACCCCAGAATTGATTTTATTGGATGTAAACAAATCCTTGAAATCGGTTCTGGAGTAGGTGCTCAAACCCAAGTTTTGCTGGACCTATTCCCAGAAATGAGAATCACTTGTGTAGATGCTGAATCGAAACAATTGGAAAAGGCTCAGGTCAATCTTGATTCCTTTAAGGATCGACTTAGTTTTGAGTGTCAGGATGCTAGGAACCTACAGTTGAATGAGAAATTTGATGGGGCATTTATCTGTTGGGTATTGGAACATATTCCAGAACCAATCCAGGTATTAAGGAGCTTAAAATCTCATCTTTTGCCTGGATCCAAAATTTGGCTGACTGAAGTTTATAATAGTTCTTTTTATTTCTACCCAGAGCTTTCAGGACTAAGAAATTACTATGAAAAATATAACCAGTTTCAAAGATCCCTCGGAGGGGACCCTGATGTTGGGTTGAAATTGGGGAATCTACTTCAGGAGGCAAGTTTTATAGATATTAACCTCTTCCCAGGAGGATTTCACTTAAGTCAGCACGATCCAAATACTCTGAAACAAATTACTACTTATTGGAAAGGTTTGATGAAAAGTGGAGCAGCTTCTATGTTGGAGGCTCAGTTAATCAAAGAAGAAGAGGTCCGATTAATGGAACAAGATTTGGATACCATTTTCGAGGATAGAAATGCGGTCTTTTATTATCGCTTTGTTCAAGCCAGCGCAACCGTTTAATTAAATGAAAGTATTTCGTAAGATTTGGAGATTTCTCTGGAAACTAGGTATCTGGTTTCTGATCCTTTCCGTTGGCTTTACAGTTCTATATCGTTTTGTTCCTGTTCCTGTGACACCATTAATGGTGATTCGGCTATTTGAACAAACATTCGATTCAGAAAAAAAGGTGAAATTGTCGAAAGACTGGGTTCCTATGGCCGAAATTTCAAAGAATGCTCCACAGGCTGTGGTAGCAGCAGAAGATCAGAAATTTTTGGATCATCATGGCTTTGACTTTGAGGCCATGAAAAAAGCCTGGGAAGGAAATCAAAAAGGGAAGAATATCAAGGGGGCGAGTACCATTACCCAACAGACTGTAAAAAATGTGTTTTTATGGCCAGATAGAAGTTATCTAAGAAAAGGGTTAGAGGCATATTTTACGGTGCTGGTAGAGTTGATTTGGCCCAAAGAAAGAATCCTTGAAGTTTATTTGAATGTTATAGAAATGGGGAATGGCATTTATGGGATAGAGGCCGCTGCACAAAACTATTATAACAAACCTGCAGCAAAACTGAATAGAAATGAAGCCGCAATGATTGCTGCCGTATTGCCTAATCCTATTCGTTGGAATCCAAAAAAGCCAACTCCTTATATCATAGGAAGACAAGCTTGGATATTAAAACAAATGAATAATTTAGCTCCGATTGGGTTTGGAATCTAAGAAATTTAATTTGCACTTTATCTGTTAAAATTGTCTTATACTAATAAGGAATTTGTGGTTCAATAATTTACCCTCTCAAGATATCTAACTTCACTTCTTAAAATGAAGACTAATATTTATGTTTCAGAATATTATTCTAAACTTTGATTTTTTGAGCATCGAAAATAGAATTGTAACCTCAAAAATTCTCTGAGGATTGATTTAAAAAAAGTGCCTTGATTGCGTCTATTTAATGATTGAAAATTGCAAGAAAATTTTATCCACAATTTCAATTATTTATCCACACTTTTCCACGTATTTATAATAAGTAACTGATAATCAGCTTATTATATAATAAAATTATAAGCCGATTTTGTGGATAAAAGTAGCTATCTTAAAAAAAAGGAAGATTTAAATCTTGAAATAAGTGGATAATTTCCAATTCCAAATTTTATTCTAAACTCGCTTAATCTTGCTTCTGACGAATGAGGCGTTTCCTATATGCATTGAATATTCTGGATTTAGAAACGAAGCCTAAATAAATCCCATTTTCAATTACTGGGAGGTTCCAGGCTCCTGAGCTTTCAAATTTTTCCATGGCTTTTTGCATATTTTCAGTAGCCAATAGGATTTCTGGAGGGCTATGCATTAAATCTCGTATAAAAACGGAATCTTGTTGTGATTGATCAAACATGATATCTCGAATATCATCTAAAGTGACAATGCCTCTAAGTGCTTTTTTCTCATCCACAACCGGGAAGATATTTCTCTTCGAAATTTTAACCAAATTGGTCAAGTCCTTTAATTTGGCATCCGGATGAACCGGCAAAAGGTCCCGTTCAATTACATGGGTAATATCAATTAACTCCAATAATTCTTGATCTTTTGATTCAGGTAGGAATTTACCTTTGTCTTTTAATTGAAGAGAGTATAAACTATCCTTTTGATAATAGGTAGTGGTGATAAAAGAAATTGCAGATACAAACATCAAGGGGACGAATAGTTCGTATCCTCCTGTAATTTCAGCGATAAGGAATATCGCTGAAAGTGGTGCATGCTGGACTCCACTCATGACCCCGCACATAGCTACCAAAGTAAAAGATGCCAGTGGAAGAGGAATGTGGAATCCAAACAGGTTTTTGGAATAGGCAAAGACAAAACCTACGATACCTCCCACATAAAGAGAGGGAGCAAATATCCCTCCGCTACCACCACTCCCAATGGTTAAAGCGGAAGCAATAGGTTTAAATAAAATGATCAAAACCAAGAAAATGATAATCATATAAGGATTCTCGATCACGGAGAAAAATGGGCTTCTATTCAAGATTTCAGCCGACTTTCCTTCAATCAATTGGTTTAGGGTATTATAACCTTCACCATATATCGGCGGGAAGAAAAACACCATAAAACCTAGAAAAGCACCTCCATATAGCATTCGCATCGTTTGGCTTTCCAATCCTTCCAGAGCTAATTCTGTTCTTCTTACTGCACGGTTAAAATAAAGCGATACTAATCCACAAATAATACCTAATAACAGGTAATAGGGCATGTGGGAAGCCTTGAAGTTTTCTGTGAAATTGAAGTTAAAAATGGAATCTTTCCCAATTAGTATCATTGAGGTAAGCGAACCCATCACCGAGGCAATGAGTAGAGGGATGAAACTTGCAGTGCTTATTTCCATTAGGATCACCTCAATTGCAAAAATCACCGCTCCAATGGGCGCTCCGAAGATGGCTGAAATAGCAGCGGCGGCACCACAGCCAATCAATAGGGTTCTTTTTTTTGCATTTAAATGCATCAGCAAGCCTGTATTGGAACCGATGGCAGACCCGGTTACCACCATGGGTGCTTCCAAACCCACGGAACCTCCAAAACCTACCGTCAGCGCCGAAGTAAATAGTCGGCTATACATTTTTACCCTGGGAATGAGGCTTTGCTTCTTGGAAATAATAAACAATACATCCGGGATTCCATGTCCCCCCACATCTTTAAAAATGTATTTTCCTACAATATACGCAGCTGTAATCCCTATCATCGGATAAAGGATATATAGAAAATTGGCGTATTCGTTGTAAAAGTCTTCTGTTAAGAATTCTTGGATGGCATGGACTCCACTTTTTAAAATGACAGCCGCAAGACCAGATACTATTCCTATGATCCCGCTAAGGATGATAATAAAGGATTGATTACTCAGGTGTCTGAGTCGCCAGATTAGAAGCTTTGTGATAAAATCTGTTTTTGGCAAAATTCAGCGGTATAGTCTTAGAAACAATCCACAAATTACGCATCCTTTCAGGCAATCCGAAAGATTAAGACTATTCTTTCAGTAATTCGCGGTCTAAAGCTAGGGTGCATTTAAGAATCAGGTTAACTGCTTCGTAATAAAAGTCAGGTTGTATGTTTTTAAAATCGTCACTTGGTTTATGATAATCCGGGTGATCTTCCACTCCAAAATAAATATGAGGAACTCCCTTTTCTAAGAATGCCCCATGATCTGAGGATTTACTCCAATCATCTCTTCCCGTATCCGGTAAATCATGCCCAAAGACCAAAGTTGGAGTAAGGCCTGAAGAGGCTTTTTCCAAAATCGGTTTTAAATCCGGGTTTTGGTAAGTTCCAGAAGCATATAATTCTCCCTGATTATTTCTGGAGATCATATCCATATTAATATTCAATTCAATCGTTTCAAGCGGAAACGGGAAATCCCTGACCAAAGCTCTAGCACCTTGTAGCCCCATTTCTTCTCCATCCAAAGCGGCAAAAATCATACTGTGCTTCGGTCTATTCTTTTTAAAATATTCTGCCAAGGCTATTAATGCGGCGGTTCCTGAGGCATTGTCATCCGCCCCGTTAAAAATGCTATCGCCATCAATTGGACTGCCTACGCCCACATGATCGAAATGGGCTGTGATTACAATCAATTTTCTAGATTCACTTCCTGCTACAAAACCTACCACATTGGCGCCATCAAGTCGATCATTGGATCTTCGGCTTTCAAAAGAAAACTTTTGCTGGAACTGAAGATAATGGGTTTCTAATCCAATGGATTTAAACTTTTCAATAATAAAATTTCTGGCTTTTAAGTTTTCTGGACTGCCAGTTTTTCTCCCTTTGAAGTCATCTGAAGATAAATATTCTATATTGTCCAATAGCGATTTTTTATCCACTTGTTGAGCTTTGGAATAAAAAGCAATTAGGATAAACAGAAAACTTAGGAAAGACTTCAGATTAATCTGCATCAATGAAAATATTTTTCGTTATGTATATTCGTAAAATTACTAAGCAAAAGGACATCACCTATTTCTTCGAATGAAATATATCTTATCTCTCGTGTTTGTTTTCATTTTCCTACATAAAGGAATGGGACAAGGCACGCTTCCTGAAACTTTTTTTGATGGAAAATCGATCGTCATGGTTTCGAATGACCCTAGTGCCAGACCTGCGATGGAATGGAAAGCATTAGCAGATAGTGTCCATTCAGCTTTGGTGGAGGCAGGGGGAGATCCTGTGGGATATTTTGAGTTGGAGCAGGTAGCGATATCAGATGCTGTTCAAGCAGATTATGCCAATGCATTTTCAAGTCGGTTGGTCAAAAATATCATTTTTGTAACTCGGCAAAAAAACAACACGTCCATTCATGTTGCACCTTATACAGGGAATGCTCAAATGATCCCTTCAACCAGTTTAATTGGCATTAGCGGGCCTGATTTACAAACAGCAGCTAAACAATTTGCATCACTTGGGGCAAACACAAGGTCCAAGAACTTACTGGTAATTGATGTGCCTGAGTTTCCCAATATAGGGCAAAATGAGACTTCTTCAGCTCAACAGTTTATAGCAGAAAATCCCTTAAACCTTGAAGTATTTAAACTAGGAATTCCGATTGAAGGCTCCTCCGCTGAATCTGGTCTATTAAGCTATTTCAGGTATGATATGTATGGGAAATCCCAAGCTACTATTTTAGCAGAGCAGGAAGCTCAAAAATCGGGAATTGAACAAATATTGAAAGCTGAATATCCCTATGCCACGGAATGGTTAACGGAAGCAAAAACCGACCAGGAATTAATTAGAGATCGGGTACAGTTCTTATTGGTTAAGGTAGAAGCTAGAGAGGCAGATATGATGAAAAGTATGGGGCTGGAAGTACCTTCTGGAGATTCTACCAATCGTACGGTAGTTAAATATTATATCAAACTAATCGTTCGAAATGAGCTATATATAGGCCCTGAATGGGATGCAGATCCAGATTGGCAAGTTGCGCTTCGAAACTTCTTGAGGAATCTAAAAAAATAAACCTCCAGAGGAGGTTTATAGCTGAATCAATTTTTGGGTGACTGAAACAACTTCTGTGATATGTATAATTGAATGTATCTACATTTAATGTTGCTAATCAAACCCAATTAATTGGATTTTCCAACCATTTTATAAATTTTTTATAATAAAAAGGCAATAATGTTATTTTTTTACTAAACCTGTATTTTTAGTAGAGGTTTTTATTTAGAAATGGGATTAAAGCAAGAATAATTGCCTGAGAATAATAGGCTTTTCTATCTACTACTCCATGGGTGAGAATTCCTACTGAACCGCCTTGCTGCTTGGAATTAAGTTGACTAAAAACCTGATCATCAGCTTCACCAAGTTCCATTCCTGATTTGATGAGTTTGGTTACTTCATCGGGAAGATAAAAAGTCCCGGTTTTTGACTGACTTGATTTATTTTGATCACTTTCAATGTAAATCCAGGCAAAGGCAAACATTCCATGTTCGTCTTCATCTACACCTCCTTCTATTCCTACCCAGAAATCTGCTTCAGGAAATGTTTTTTTAGCATTAGTCGCTCTGTTTTTAGCTCCTTTCAAAGTTTCTTCGTTTCCAACGGGTTGATCCGAAACCCCGGAGGATGTATTTACCCCATTGACTAAAAATGATTTTGAAAATGCTTCTGAAAATGCTGATTCTGTACAGGAAATCTTGACAGGGTTTTTACTTCCTACAATGATTAATTGTTTTTCAGCATCTTGAAAATTTACTCTTTTTGGAAAATTCATAGACATAAAAAAGCCCAGGCAATTGCCTAGGCCATGTTTGTAAATACTTGATTGACATCATCATCTTCTTCCATCTTTTCAATCATCTTATTGATGATTTCTTCTTGCTCTTCTGTCAATTCAGTTAAGGAAGTAGGGAATCTTTGGAAATCTGCACTTATTACTTCAATCCCTTTTTCCTCTAATGCTTTTTGCATGGTGCCAAAATCTGCAAACTCAGTGTAAACAAACAGTTCACCTTCGTTCTCATCGATTTCTGACAGTCCGTAATCAATTAACTCTAGCTCTAACTCCTCCATGTCCCAATCGCCTTGTGCAAATCGGAACACCGCTTTATGGTCAAACATAAAACTTACAGAACCAGATGTTCCTAGTGAACCACCGGCTTTAGTGAAGTAAGAACGTACGTTTGCTACAGTTCTATTAATGTTATCAGTTGAAGTTTCTACAATGACGGCAATCCCAAAAGGGCCGTATCCTTCATATACTACTTCTTCGTAATCTTTTTCATCCTTATTTGAAGCTCGTTTGATCGCTGCTTCAATTCTGTCCTTGGGCATTTGTGCTCCTTTGGCATTTTGGATGATTGTTCTCAATCTCGGGTTGGACGCGGGATCAGGACCACCGGATTTAACCGCCATCACTATTTCTTTCCCTAGACGCGTAAATACTTTGGACATTTTGTCCCAACGCTTGAATTTTCTTTCTTTTCTGAATTCAAATGCTCTTCCCATGGATATACTTTATTAGGGTGGTAAAAATAACAAATCTTTTTATCTATAGGCTAGTCCAAGTTGGCGGATCTTCTAAATAGGAAAAAGAGAGGGGAATTTTGTCCTTATCTATTTCTAATTCGTTAGCTAAGAAAAACTACAGCCAATGTTACTACCCGCAGAAAAACCCATTCCAAATATTCCTGAAACCAATCTTCCCAAACTAGTCATTGTTGGAGGTGGTTTTGGGGGATTAAAACTTGCCAGAAAGCTGATAAAGGGGCCATTCCAAGTCATTTTACTGGACAAAAACAATTACCACCAGTTTCAGCCACTCTTTTATCAGGTGGCCACAGCTGGATTGGAGCCCAGTGCGATTTCTTTCCCTTTAAGGAAGATATTTCACGATACTCCAAATTCTATTTTTAGAATGGCTGAGGTACATTCTTTTGATTCCAAAATCAAACGACTTTACTCTGATATTGGATACATAGACTATGATTACCTAGTTCTGGCAATGGGGGCAGATACCAACTACTTCGGCAACCAGTCTATAGAATACAATTCCAGTCCTATGAAGACGGTATCTGAAGCACTTTACATTAGAAATAAAATCATTTCCAATTATGAGCGTGCCATCAATATTGAAAAGCAAGAAGATAGGAAGTCCTTGATGAATGTGGTGATTGTAGGAGGCGGTCCAACTGGAGTGGAATTGGCAGGTGCTATGGCGGAATTGAGAAACAATGTTTTCCCAAAAGATTATCCTGAGCTGAATTTCAGCAATATGAAAGTAGTCTTGATTGAGGCAGGTCCAAAACTCCTGGGCGCTATGTCAGAGGAATCACAAGATCATTCTCTTAGATACTTGCAGAAGTTGGGGGTGGAAGTAATGCTGGATACCAAAGTACAGGACTATGATGGGGAGCAGGTAAAGTTGGAAGGGAAAGAATCAATAAGTACCCATACTCTGCTCTGGGCTGCTGGGATAAAACCGAATTTAATCGATGGGCTAACGAAAGAGCATTTTGCTCCTAATGGAAGAATCTACGTCGATGAAATGAATCGGGTGGTTGGAGAAAAAGACATTTTTGTTTTGGGAGATGTGGCTTTACTGAGAGAAGAAAAGTATCCCAAAGGACATCCTCAGGTTGCTCAGGTAGCCATGCAGCAAGCTGAAAACTTAGCCAAAAATTTAATTAACCTGACCAAAGGAAAGGAAATGGAGCCATTTCGTTATAAAGACTTGGGTTCTATGGCTACAGTTGGCAGAAAATTAGCCGTAGTAGATCTTCCTTTTATAAAATTTCAAGGTTTAATGGCTTGGCTAACCTGGCTTTTTGTCCACCTGATGGCCATTTTGGGAGTTAAAAACAAGATGTTCATCTTTATGGATTGGGCTTGGAATTATTTGAGTTTTGATCCTAGCCTGAGATTGTTGATCAAGCCAAAATATGTGAAAGCCAGTGAACGTAAAGAGTTAATTGAAGAAAAATAGAATTTAAGGTTTGTTAACAAGGGTTTTGGATTTCCAATTAAACTATCTGCCAAATGGCATGTCTAAAAGACAAACAAACCGTAAAACAATGAAAAAGCTAACTATTGCATTGATGCTGGTCTTGATGGCTGGTGCAGCTGCATTCGCACAAGAGGCGAAGACAAAAGAAAGACCTACTCCTGAAGAGAGAGCTCAAAAACAAACAGAGATGATGGCGAAGCAGCTTGAGCTTTCTGAAGCTCAGAAAGCAGAGATTTTGGCAATCAATCTGGAAAATGCCAAGAAAAGAGAGGCGGAAATGGAAGCCAAAAGAGCCGAAATGGATGCTAAAAGAGAAGAAATGAGTGCAAGGCGCGAAGAGATGAAGGTACAAGATGAAGCAATCAAAAAAGTATTGACTGAAGAGCAACGAGCAAAGTGGGAAGAATTAAAAGAATCCCAAAGACATCGAAGGGGAAGAAGGCCTGGTGGAGAAATTAGAGAAAGAGGGGAAATACCAAGAAGAAGAGGAGATAATTAAAAATAGGAAAGCCATCTGCCGAAGCGGATGGCTTTCTGTTTCGCAGGGTTGTCAACTAAACAGGGATTCTATTGGATAATCTGAGCTTTTAGGCTCAATCAATACCTGCGATTTCTTCTTCCACCTGGAAAAACGATTCGTCTTTCATTGGTAGAGATGAACTTCCCATAAGATATTCATCTACTTTTACAGCAGCTTCTCTTCCTTCTGAGATTGCCCAAACTACAAGTGATTGACCTCTTCGCATATCTCCGGCAAGGAATACTTTGGAGTTTGTGCTTTGGTAATTTTTGGATTTTGGAAGGGTATTTTCCATGGTGGCTACACCAAATGCATCTAATAATCCATTTTGAGCTGGGCCTGAAAATCCAATGGCTATGAATGCAACATCACATGGTTCTACACGTTCGGTGCCTTCCACTTCCTCAAAGGTCATTCGACCACCATTTTCCTTCCATTCTATATCTACTAATTTCAATCCGGTCACTTCACCCTCCTCATTTCCGATAAACTCCTTGGTTAAGATGGAGAACATTCTTTCTGAACCTTCCTCATGAGAACTGGAAGTTCTCAAAGTCATCGGCCACTCTGGCCAAGGGTTTAGGGTATTTCTTTGCTTTGGAGGTTTTGGCAATAATTCCAACTGCGTGATAGACTTTGCCCCATGTCTATTTGAGGTACCTATACAATCACTTCCAGTATCACCACCACCAATGACGAATACATGCTTGTCCTTGGCTGAAATTGGATTCTCTTCCAACTCCCCATTGATCACCTTATTTTGGTTACCAAGGAATTCCATTGCAAAATGTACTCCTTTTAACTTATCTCCATTGATTCTTAATTCGCGAGGTTGTCCTGCTCCCGTACAAATCACCACTGCATCAAAATTTCTAAGGATATTTTCTGCCTTGATATTGAAACCTACTTCTGTTCCACAAGTGAAAATCACACCCTCTTCTTTCATGATGTCGATTCTCCTGTCGATGACCCATTTTTCCAATTTGAAATCTGGGATTCCATATCTAAGAAGTCCTCCGGGTTTGTTGTCTTTTTCAAAAACAGTAACCTCATGACCTGCCTGATTCAATTGATCAGCCGCAGCAAGTCCTGCTGGGCCTGAACCAATGACAGCCACCTGTTTACCAGTTCTTTTTTCAGGAGGCTTAGGCAGGATCAAGCCTAGCTCGTAGGCCTTTTCAGCAATGCTCTTCTCGATCAATTCAATTGCAACAGGATCTTTGTTAATTCCTAAAACACAACTTGCTTCACATGGAGCGGGGCATATTCTACCCGTAAACTCAGGGAAATTGTTGGTGCTTTTCAGAATATTAATCGCTTGCTCCCATTCCTCATTATATACCGCATCATTAAAATCAGGGATTACATTCCCCAATGGGCAACCGTTATGACAAAACGGAATACCACAGTCCATACATCTTGCCGCTTGGTGGTTCAATTGTTCACCGGAAAACGGCTTATAGATCTCTTTATAATCGCCTACCCTTTGCTTTGGGTCTCTTGATTCAGGCGTCTCTCTTTTGAATTGTAAAAAACCTTCTTTCGCTCCCATCTTACACCAATGATTTAGATTGTTCTGAAGCTCTTTTTTGTAAAACAGCTTTGTAATCTCTAGGGATTACTTTAATAAATTTCTCTTTTGACTGATCCCAATTTTCTAGGAATTTCGTTCCCAACTCGCTTTCTGTGAGTTTCACATGTCTCTTCAGGAAGGATTTTATCGTAGCAAAATCTTCTTCTTCCAAGTTGTCGATATCCACGAGTTCAGGATTGATTTCTGTGATATAATCTTTCAGAATATAGGCGATACCACCACTCATTCCAGCAGCAAAGTTTCTACCGATCTCTCCTAAATTGATCACTAAACCACCGGTCATGTATTCACAACCATGGTCTCCTATGCCTTCAATCACGGTTTTTACACCAGAATTTCTTACACAGAATCGTTCTCCTCCTTTACCATTGATATAGGCTTCACCTGAGGTAGCTCCGTAGAAAGCCACGTTGCCAATGATGATGTTTTCCTCTGGCTTGAATCGTGCATTTCGGCTTGGATAAATAATCAGTTTTCCTCCTGAAAGGCCTTTGCCAAAGTAGTCATTGGCTTCCCCTTCCAATTCAAAGTTTACTCCTTTGGTGAGGAAGGCTCCAAAGGTTTGCCCTGCCGAACCAGTAAACTTAAACTCTATAGTGTCATCAGGTAATCCTACACTTCCGAATATTTTCGAAATTTCATTCGAAAGCATGGCGCCTACCGACCGATCGGTATTCTTTATTTGGAAATTTCCTGTAGAAGGAACTGCCTGCTCCAAAGAAGGATGAGCCGCTTTGATCAATTGTCTATCCAGCACACGCTTCAATTCAAAATCCTGATCGATTTGCTTATGGATACCTACATGATCTGGCACTTCTACTCTGTGGAATATTGGAGTTAGATCTACTTTATCCCACTTCCAATGGTTTAGATGTCCTGTAGACTGAAGAATATGGCTTTGTCCCACCATTTCATCGATGGTCCTAAATCCAAGAGAAGCCATGATTTCACGAAGATCTTGAACCAAGAAATTGAAGTAATTCACTACATGGTCTGGATCTCCAGTAAATAGCTTTCTCAATTCTTCATTTTGAGTAGCAATTCCTACCGGGCAGGTGTTTAAATGACACTTACGCATCATGATACAACCTTCCACTACCAAAGCAGCTGTAGATATTCCCCACTCCTCAGCACCTAATAAGGTAGCAATCGCCAAGTCCCTACCGGTTCTTAATTGACCGTCAGTTTGTAGCGTTACTCTACTTCTCAGGTTATTTTTCACCAAGGTTTGGTGTGCTTCGGATAGACCTAATTCCCAAGGTAATCCTGCATGTCGGATTGAACTCAATGGGGAAGCGCCCGTACCTCCATCAGCACCTGAGATCAATATTACATCTGCCATTGCTTTGGCCACACCGGCAGCTACTGTTCCTACACCAGCTTGAGAAACCAATTTTACGTTGATTCTGGCTTTTCTATTGGCATTTTTTAGATCATAGATCAATTGGGCCAGATCCTCAATAGAATAAATATCGTGGTGTGGTGGAGGGGAAATCAATCCTACTCCTGGAGTCGAGTGTCTTACTCTTCCGATCCATTCATCAACCTTATGTCCAGGAAGCTGACCACCTTCACCCGGCTTGGCACCTTGGGCCATTTTGATTTGAAGTTCGGCAGCGTTAGAAAGGTAATTACTGGTTACTCCAAATCTTCCGGAAGCTACCTGTTTGATAGCGGATCGTTCCCAGTCTCCATTTTCTTTTCTTGCGAATCTGATTTCATCTTCTCCTCCCTCTCCAGAATTACTTTTTCCTCCAATTCTATTCATGGCAATAGCCAAGGTAGAATGTGCTTCATGGGAAATTGATCCAAAAGACATCGCACCAGTAGCAAATCTTCGCATGATGCTAGATGCAGGTTCTACTTCGTCAATTGAAACTGTAATTCTCTTTTTGAATTCGAATAGACCTCTTAATGTAAGGGCGTCCTTGGATTGCTCATTAATTTTATTGGCAAACTTCTTATACAAGCCATAGTCATTAAGTCTGGTAGACTTTTGAAGTAAGTGGATAGTCTCTGGATTGAATAAGTGTTTTTCACCTCTTCTTTTCCATTGATAAACTCCTCCTGTTTCAAGAACTGGGCTTTTGGTTCCGTATGCAGCTCTATGTCTGATCAATACTTCTTCTGCCAATTCATCAAATGAGATTCCGGAAATTCTAGAAATGGTTCCTTTAAAGCATCTATCAATTACTTCAGGCCCTAATCCCAAGGCTTCGAAAATCTGAGCACTTTGATAGGATTGTAGTGTGGAGATACCCATTTTGGAAAGGACTTTAAGTAAACCTTTGCCTATGGCTTCCTGGTAATTGGTTAGTACTTTTTTACGGTCTTTTACTTTTGTAAGCTGCCCATTTTCATACATTTCCAAAAGTGATTCCAGCGCCATATAAGGATTGATTGCTGAAGCACCATAGCCAATAGCAGTAGCAAAGTGATGCGTCTCGCGAATATCTCCAGACTCTAACACCAGACCAGCTTTAGTTCGGATGTTGTTTTTCACCAAATGATGGTGTACAGCTCCGATAGCCAATAATGATGGAATAGGAGCCCATTCCTCAGAACTGTTTCGATCAGAAATGATCAGAATATTTTTGCTGTCCTTGATTGCTTTTTCGGCCTCCATGCAAAGTTTCTCAAGAGCTTCCAGAAGTCTTCCTGGCTTATGATCTGTATTGAAATGCGCATAGATTTTCTGGCTTCTATAGCCAAGGTGCTCCATGTTTTGGATTTTATCCAAATCTTCATTTAACAATACCGGTTGAGAGATATGAATCTGTCTGGTATGTCTTGGACTTTCCTCTAATATATTATGTCCCTCTCCCAGACGGGTAAATAAGGACATTACCAATCGTTCACGAATCGGATCAATTGGTGGATTACTTACCTGAGCAAAAAGTTGCTTGAAGTAATTCGAAATATGCTGACTTTGTTTAGATAGAACGGCCAAAGGAGTATCTGCTCCCATTGAACCGATGGCCTCGTAGGCGGTATCACCCATTGGGGCCAGCACCACTTTGAGTTCCTCAGAAGTATAACCAAATACCGTTTGGCATTTCTTTAGATCTTGAGAATTATAAGGATGAGATAATTCCTCCGGATCAGGCATCAAACGAAGCTTGATTCGTTGGTCTGCCACCCATTTTTCATAAGGTTGTTTCGTGCAGATTTCTCCTTTTACTTCCTCGTCAAAAAGTACTCGTTTCTTTTCCAAGTCTGCCCATAACATTCTGCCTGGGCTAATTCTCCCTTTTTCAACAATGGTAGCTTCACGAATCGGTAAGGCACCAGCCTCAGAGGAAAGGATTAATCGTTGATCTTTGGTAATAAAATAACGCAAAGGTCTTAGACCGTTTCTGTCCAAGGTAGCTCCAACAGATTTACCATCTGTAAATAAAAGCGCAGCAGGACCGTCCCAAGGCTCCACCAAAGAAGCATGGAATTTATAAAATGCCTTTCTGTCTCTATCCATGACTTCATTGTCTTGCCAAGCTTCTGGCACCAGCATCATCATGGCATGCGGAAGTGATCTTCCGGTAAGAGTCAGAAGTTCTACCATCGCATCCAGGTTAGCAGAATCGGAATTCTGACTGTTTGTGATAGGCAAAAGCTTTTTAAGTTCCTCTTCTGAATAGTACTTCGTTTTCATCAAGGATTCCTTTGACTTCATCTTGGTCACATTACCTCGAATGGTGTTGATTTCACCATTGTGGGAAAGAAATCTAAATGGTTGAGCCAACCTCCAGTTCGGGAAGGTATTTGTAGAGAATCTAGAGTGAACGATGGCAAAGGCCGATTCAATTTTGCTGTTTTGAAGGTCCTTATAGAAGGCTAAAACCTGATCTGTTCGAAGCTGTCCTTTATATATAAGTGTATTGCTACTTAAACTCGCAAAATAGAAGGAGTTATTTACCCCTGGAATCTTAGAGTTGATTTCAGAAGTAGCATAATTTCTCAATAAGTAGAGTTTACGCTCTAAATCAATTCCAGTCAATCCTTTTTTATGCTTGACAAATAATTGCTCAATGTTAGGCATTACTTCCAAGGCACCTGAACCAGGGACTGTTTCATCCACTGGGACCTGTCTGTACCCAATCAATTCAAAGTCCAATTCCTCAATTATTTGATTAAGGAGTTCTTTTGATTTATGAAATAACTGCTTGTTTTTAGGGAAGAATGTCATCCCCACACCATAATATCCAGCCTCAGGTAGATTGATTTCTGACCTTGCCGTAATATCCTTCAAGAATTGATGCGGTACTTGTATAAGTACTCCAGCCCCATCTCCCGTTTTCGGATCGGATCCTCTGCCCCCACGATGCTCCATGTTACTAAGCATGTATAAGGCATCGCTAATTGTCTCGTGGGAAGGTACTCCCGACAAGTCGACAACTGCACCAATACCGCAGGAGTCATGCTCAAACTCCGATCGATACAACCCTTTTTGCATTTTTCTGTAGAATTTAATAGGTTCAAAATTTCCAAAAAATACAGAAAAAATTTCTTTCATTAAAATTTAGGCAATAAACCAGCCTTCTAAATGCCTTATTTTTTATGAGATTAGAGATTTTTGATTTTTTCGCAAAAAAGTAGAGGGTTTAATAAAACCTAGTTCTGTTGAAAAATGTGATAATTTTAGAAGGAATAGGGTATAAAACAACCAATAATTGCCAGAAAAAATGTGAATTTGGCAAAAAGTGGTTTTTATCGAAAAATTTTAAAAAGAAATAAATTTTTTTTGAGAAAATTTGATTTCACCTTTTTGTTGAAATTAGTATTTGGAATTTAGCAATATATTATTTTGCCATGGACGAATAACTAAGAATCAACTACTTAAAGGCTTTTTCAGTCCGTAAAATTAGCAGTATTGCTTTTTGGGTCTCCTAAAAGATGAACTTTGACTTTTTTGATTTTTCTGGCGTCAACGGCAAGGATAGTAAACTCGAAATATTCGAATCTTATTTTGGTTCCGTTTTTCGGCAGTTTGGAATTTAGCTCCAAAAGTAAACCTCCCAAAGATTCGTTTTCACCTTTGACTTCCTCAAATAATTGAGGGTCCAATTCCAGCTTCTTGCAAAAGTCATTCAATGAAACTTTCCCTTCAAAAATAAATGTGCTTTCATCAATTTCCTGAAAGAAAATATCGTCTGTGTCATCAAATTCATCATTTATTTCACCGATAATTTCTTCAATCAAATCTTCTAGGGTAACCAAGCCAGAAGTTCCGCCATATTCATCCACGACTATGGCCATATGAACACGCTTCAATTGGAAATCTTTCAGCAAGGTGTCTACTTTTTTATTTTCAGGGACGAAGTAACTTTTCCGGATCAGGTCTTTCCAGTTGAAGTTTTCATCTCTTTCTATAAAAGGAAGTAAATCTTTGATATAAAGTATCCCTGAAATATTGTCAATGGTCTCATTGTAAACAGGAATTCGGGAGAAGCCACTTTTATTGATTTTGTCCATTAATTCATGGAAGTCCATTTCCTCATCAATTGCAGTGATTTCCATTCTACTTCTCATGACCTGCTTGACAGTCAAAGTCCCGAAATTCACGATTCCTTTTAAAATATCGCGTTCTTCTTCTGGAGTATCCTCAGTAGTCATTTCCAAAGCTTGATTCAATTCATTCACAGAAAGGGAATAGCCTCTTTTTTGAATGTTTTTCTCAATGAGGTTACTCATGGCTTCCAAGAATATGGAAATGGGTTTCAATATGGTACTGAAGAAGCTGATACTAGGGGCCATGATCAAACTAAACTGCATGCTCGCTTTTGCAGCATAGACTTTTGGGACTATTTCCCCAAAGAATACAATGGCGAAGGTAACTCCGATCGTTTGGACAAGGATGACGATGATTCCGGTGGCATTCATACCAAAGATCGACCAGGATACAAAGGTGGTTAAGGTGACAATTCCAATGTTGATCAGGTTGTTAAGGATAAGTATGGTGCTCAGCAGGTTTTTAGGTGCTTCTACCAATCTGATCACTTGTTTTGCTTGTCCGGATTGATCGAGTTGAAGTGAATCTAAATCTTCGTTGGATAGGGAGAAAAATGCTACTTCTGATCCAGAAACCAACGCGGAACCAATCAGAAGAATAAGAAAAAGTAAACTGTTAAAGATCAGGTAGCTTAAGCTTAATTCGCTGATCTGTGCGAGTAAATGGTAACTCGGATAGGGGTCGTCCATGGATAATCCAGAATGTTTAGGACAAAAGTAAAAAAAAATCCCCCGAAAATAACGTTCAGGGGACTGTAATTAAAATGGAAGATCATCATCTCCTTCATCCATGACCATTTTGTCACCTCCTGAAGGGGCCGGAGCTGCTGTTGGCTTGGATTGAGGATTACTAGCTTGACCTGCCGGCATATTTCCACCTTCTGGTTTACCGCCCAGCATGGTAAAGCTCAACACACGAATTCTTACCTTTTTTCTGTTTTGACCTTGTTCATCAGTCCATTTATCAGATTTTATCTTTCCTTCCACATAGATTTGACTTCCCTTCTTTAGGTATTGCTCAGCAATCTTGGCCTGCTGACCCCAAAGTTCCAAGTCATGCCATTCCGTTTGTTCAACTCTATTACCATTTCGGTCTTTATAGGCTTCTGTGGTAGCTAGACTGATATTTGCCACCACGTTATCTCCTTCAAGATATTTTACTTCAGGGTCTGCTCCCAAATTTCCTACTAATATTACTTTGTTGACTCCTGCCATATTTTATGAATATTGTGAATTTCTTATTGAAAGAATGAAGTTACTCAAATCCCCTGATCAGTCAAAAAATTTACAATCAACTTAGGCTTGGCCAGTTCGTCAATTTGGTCCTCTTTGACCAGTGTGAAACCCTCTTTATTGCACCAATCGGCCAATTTATGATAATTCTTGCTCGGAATTTCTACTTCTGAAAATGTAGCATTCAAACGTTGATGCGACAGAATATGTCGGTATTTCTTTTCATAATGTTGAGTTTCTTCCCCTTCAAATGATTCCCAATCAATTGGATTTTTACTTACACCTTGTTCTTTGGAAGGAAAATCAAAAAGCCCTTCCCAGATATCTCCAGATCCTCTTTTATTCCAGACCCACTTGCTTCCGCATTTGATCAGGTAGTAATGGAAGTTCCTTTCTCGGATTTTGAGCTTCTTTATTTTGACGGGAAGAACCTTGGTCAGTTCATTAGTATAAGCAAAGCAATTGGATTTAAGGGGACATTCTGTACAATTGGGGTTAGTGGGCGTGCACTGTCTGGCACCGAAATCCATTATTGCCTGATTATATTCATCGGGCATGTCCCGTGGAATGATTTCATCTGCTAGTGCTTCAAATTGTTTTTTCCCTTTACCGCTGGCAATGTCTGTATAAATTCCGAAATATCGGGCAAGTACTCTGAACACATTTCCATCCACGACAGCTTTGGCTTCCCCAAAAGCAAAACTAGCAATGGCGGAGGCGGTATAGCTTCCTACGCCTTTTAATTTTAAAAGTCCTTCATAGGACTCTGGAAACTTTCCATTCAGCTCAGTGCAAATGTATTTTGCACAGAAATGGAGATTTCTGGCTCTACTATAATAACCTAGACCTTGCCAAAGTCTCAAGACCTCTTCTTCAGGTGCATTTGCCAAGTCTTGAACTGTTGGATATTTGTTTACAAAGTTTTCATAATATGGTAAGCCCTGGGCAACACGAGTTTGTTGAAGGATGATTTCAGAGAGCCAAATTTTGTATGGATTTCGTGTTCCTCGCCAAGGTAAATCTCTAGGATTTTCATGATACCAGCGTAAGATTTGATATGAAAATGCTTGAAAGTCAGTGTCTTTATAGTTCATGAATGTGAAAATTCTATCTTACAAATCAAGCTAATTTTTGTCATTTTGTTTTTTAATTGCGATGGTTCTTGTACATTTGCAGTCCCAAAAACACTTGGTTAATAGGTTGTTAAGCTTATTTCATAATTTCTAAATTAAAATTACTGTGACAAAAGCAGAAGTAATCACTAAGATTTCAGACAAGACAGGAATCCAAAAGGATGATGTTACACAGGCCGTTGAGGCTTTCTTCAAGGTAGTAAAAGATTCTATGTCTGAAGGAGAAAACATTTACGTAAGAGGTTTTGGTAGCTTTATCAATAAGAAAAGAGCTAAGAAAATCGCTCGTAATATTTCTAAGAACACAGCTATCGTTATTGATGAGCACTACATTCCAGCTTTCAAGCCTTCTAAAGTGTTTGTAGAGAAGATCAAGAATAGCAAGAAAATTAAAGAATTGGCTCCTCAGGATTAATCTGAGAAGATAATTTGACATGAAAAAAACTCAGCTCATTCTCATTGTTGTGGGAATCATCGCCATAGCAGGGCTTTATGCCTTGCCTAGTGTGGTGGTGGATAATGAGGGCGAAGTAGATGCAATTTCTCAGGATAATGCAGGTGCAGAGTCCTCGGATTCCAATTCGGTTGCCATGCATGAGGCTGAGTTGACTCCTGATCAAGAAGCTGCTGTAGCTTCACTCAAAGGAAGACTGGACAATGGAGATTCAGATTTGAATACTGAATCATTATTGGATTCTTTGGGTTCTATTTATCAGGAGTTGGGAAAATTTGACAGTGCAGGCTATTATTTTGGCTTAGCTGCAGATGAGAGCAACAATTTAGTGCTGGCTGAAAAAGCCGGAGAATCTTACTACGAAGCTTTCACATTTGCGTTAGACGCCAATAAGGTAGCATTTACTGCTGAACAGACTCGAAAGTACTTAACTCAGGTGTTGGAGAACGATCCCACCCGATTGGATTTGAAAACCAAAGTCGCCATGACTTATGTTTCGTCTTCGAACCCTATGCAAGGTATTACGATGCTTCGGGAAATTCTCGAGCAAGATCCTCAAAATGAGGATGCTTTGTTTAATATGGGTATCTTAGCGATTCAATCAGGTCAATACAAGCGAGCTGCGGAGCGTTTTGAGGAATTGATTCAATACCATCCTCAGAATCTTCAAGGTCAGTTTTACCTTGGGGTGAGCTATTTTGAAGCCAATCAAAAGAATAAAGCAAAAGCTCAGTTTGAGGCAGTGAAGGAAATGACAGGGGATGAAATGATCCTTAGTAGTATCCAGGGCTATCTTGACAGGCTATAAATTATTATATCACTTAAATTCTAAAGACTATGCCTTGCGGTAAGAAAAGAAAAAGACATAAGATCGCTACGCACAAGCGTAAGAAGAGACTTAGAAAAAACAGACATAAGAAGAAGTAATACACTTCTTCTTATTCCCGTTTTTTAACACACGTTCATTTACATAATAGTTAGACGCGATTTTGAGTACGGAATTATTAATTGATTCTGCTCAAAGTGGTAGTCGAATTGCCCTCCTTCAAGATAAAAGCTTGGTTGAATTGCATTCCGAAGGGATGGATAATCAATTCAAGGTTGGTGACATTTATTTGGGTACGGTCCGAAAAATCGTCAATGGGCTCAATGCAGCCTTTATTGATGTTGGTTATGAGAAAGATGCCTTTCTTCATTACCAGGACCTTGGCCCGAATTTCAACAGCCTGATGAAGTTCACCAAAATGGTGCGCAACAACAACTACAGCAATTATAATTTGAAGGGTTTTGACAACGAACCTGAAATAGACAAGATTGGGAAGATTTCCAACATCCTGTCTAAAAATAATCAAGTGTTAGTACAGGTCGTTAAAGAACCCATCTCTACAAAAGGACCCCGACTATCCTGCGAGCTCTCTCTACCGGGTCGTTATCTCGTATTGGTTCCCTTCTCAGATTCTGTGAATGTTTCTAAGAAGATCAGAAGCAACGACGAGAGAAAAAGACTTTTAAGGCTCATTAATTCGATCAAACCTGCCAATTTTGGTGTGATTATTCGCACTGTGGCAGAAGGTCAGTCCGTCACTGAACTGGACAAAGACCTTCGAAATCTTCTCACTAATTGGGAAGAAGGAATGAAAAAATTATTGAAAGCCAAAAGTCGAGACAAGGTAATAGGAGAGATGAGTATGGCCTCCTCATTAGTGAGGGACCTTCTCAATGAATCCTTCGATGCAATTACCGTAGAAGAAGAATCCACTTACGATCAGATCAGATCCTACATCAGGTCCATAGCGCCTGAGAAAGAAAAAATTGTCAGGCTTTACAATGGTAAAGCTAAGCTATTTGAAAATTTTGGAATAGAAAAGCAGATCAAAAGCCTGTTTGGACAGACGGTCAGCCTTCCTCAAGGAGGGTATGTGATCATCGAACACACCGAAGCCCTTCACGTCATTGATGTGAATAGTGGAAATAAATCCAATCAGGAAAGTGACCAGGAATCAACAGCATTAAAAACCAATCTGGTCGCTGCGAAAGAAATTGCCAGACAGCTGCGCCTCCGAGATATGGGAGGTATTATTGTAGTTGACTTTATAGACATGAGAAGAGCCGAAAATAAAAAGGTCGTCTATGAAGCAATGAAAGAAGAGCTAAAACTGGACAGATCTAAGCATACTGTTTTGCCGCTGAGCAAATTTGGGCTCATGCAGATCACCCGCCAAAGAGTAAGGCCGGAAGTTAATATTGTTACCAAAGAAACCTGTCCTGCTTGTAATGGAACTGGAAAAATCCAGGCATCTATTTTAGTTGCCGACAAGCTTGAAAAAGATCTGGAGCATATAGCTACTATCCAAAACGTGGATCATATCCACATCGGGCTGCATCCCTATCTGCACGCATACTTTACTACCGGTTTTATTAGCCGCAGAGTAAAGTGGTTTTTAAAGTATTACAAATGGATTAAACTGATTAAAGATTCTTCCCTACCGGTAACGGAATACAGATTCTTAGATGAATCTGGAGAGGAAATAGAACTTCAAGTAAAAAGCGAGACTAATTAGTCTCGCTTTTTTTTTGATCTTACTTCCTAATCAGAAAGTTTCATTGTTTGATAAATTCAAATGTGGACCAATTTTCCAATACTTTGAACTCGGGTTTATTGCTAAAAAAATCATAACTCAACATCAGTTTTTCTACCCGAAGTGTATGAGGACCAGGAGCTAGTTCTTTTAAATCAAGCACCGCTTGATAGATTTTTTGCTTGGTATTGGGGAACCTCACTTTGGACCATTTGCTCACAGGTATTAGTGAATCGTTCACATAGATACGGTGTAAATGTGCTGTTTCTGTTAACTCCCTCCATTGTAAGGAGTCTAATTTTCCCGAAAAATTTTTCTTAATGTCTTCCATTACTTTTCGATCTCCCTCGTATCTAGCAATGCTGATTTCTATGATATTGTCATTCGTGATTTCCTGATCTATAAATGCCCTGGGGTATCTTTTTTCAGGGTCATGGTAATCCTCAAAATGAAGGTATTTGGCCGGCCATTCCCGCTCTATGGGGCCTCCAATATTTCTTTCATTGTCAAACATGCCAAAATCCTCTATATCTGTCATGATAATGGGAATGGCTAAAATAAATATGAAGAAGGCGTAAAAAACAGTGAACCATTTACCTAAGTTACTTTGATAAAGGGATGAAATCGAACTGATGATGGTACTTGCATACCATTTCTTGAAACGGGTTCGCCGTGAGGAGATCGAAAAGAACACAAAGCCAAGAACCGTCATCAAAAAGATCAGATATATAAATAGAAATGGTAGGTCCAACCATATATAGATGGAGATTAAAATCCCTAAATAGACTGTTAAGATTAAAAATGTAATTACGAGTGAAACCGGAAATGCAAAGGTCATACTGCAAATGCGCTCCAGCTTCAAAACCATTTCATCTGGTTTTTGATAGTGATAACCTTGCCCGGATTTAAACAGGTTTTTTTCAATCACACCTTCGGGAAATGCATAGCTCAACCCCAACAGACCTGCCCAAACAAACCTCAGGATTAAATGAACCACGAAAAAAATTTTAAAAACTGAAATGATGGTAGAAGAATAAACCAAAATTAAGATTGCCGGCAAAAAACCTGTTCCCAGATCTTGAATGAGGTAGGCCGCAAATTCAAAAAGTTGGGAAGGAAAAGCAAAGAGAAAGGCAAGCGTAATACCTGATATGATGACCTCAGGTTCCCAACTGTTTCTCTGAAGGTTTTCTAACCAACTTAGTTCTTCCTGTCTTTTTTCAGTATCTAATTTGTCTTCCATAAAAAATTGTGATGGTTAACCATCCAGCCAGCTTTTAAAAGCTGAAGTTTTGTCACGACTTATCAAAATGTCCTGATCTTCACAATTAATCAGTTTGATTTTGAGTCTACTATTTGAATAAGTGAAAATATCTGAAATTGAGGAATATGAACAAAGATATTTTCGGTTTATTCGGAAAAATAAAGTGGGGTCAATCTGTGATTCTACCTGCTCTAAAGTGCTGTCCAACACATACTTTTTACCCTCATGGGTTTGTAAAAAAGTAACGCGCTCTTCACTATAAAAGAAAGCAACTTCCTGAATGGAAATACTTTGAATTTTTTCTCCAAACTTCACTAAAAATCGGTTTTTAAAGCTGGACTTTTCTTTGGTAATGAGCTGCTGAATAAGTGATAAATCCAGGTTTTGATTAAGCTTCTGTTGATTAAATTTATCTATTGCTCTTTGTAATTCCTCAGGGTCGATGGGCTTTAATAGATAATCCACAGCATTGACCTTGAAAGCTTTAATGGCATATTGATCATAGGCGGTTGTAAAAATGACCGGAGTTTTAACACTCACTTGCTCAAAAATCTCAAAACTGTTTCCATCTGCCAATTGAATGTCGCAAAACATCAAGTCAGGGTTTTCATGGGATCGCAACCACTGAATGGTTTTTTTCACCGTGTCTAGATCAGTAATGAATTCTGAAGTAGGAAAGTAGTCCTTTATAAGACCCAAGAGTCTTTTGACAGCTGGTTTTTCATCCTCAATTAGTAAAATCTTCATTTGAATATTTTTAATAATGGAAGCTGAACAAGAAACTCATCTTGTGTTTGAGTTATTGTAATTTTTTTATTGCTGAGATGAAGGTATCTTAAACGGATATTTTCCAGCCCAATCCCTTTATTAGTGGTTGTATTTCCGGATTTCAATTGTAAGGTATTGCTTACCCATAACTCATCCTCTTTCTGAATAATATGAATAAAAAGCGGGTTTTCCTGACTTGCAATATTGTGTTTAATAGCATTCTCTAATAGCAATTGCAATGATAGAGGGGGCAAAAAATATTTATTTACTTGTTGAAGTTGGATGTTGAACTCTAAGCTGTCCTCAAATCGAATTTTTTGAAGTTGCAGAAAGTTTCTAGCAAACGCAGCTTCTTCTTCCAATGATATCAATTCTTCATGTTGGACATCTAAAACGTATCGATAAATCTTAGAAAGTTTTTGAATAAAAGCTGCAGACCGATCTGCATCTTCATACACTAGATTTGATAACACATTTAAAGAATTAAAAAGGAAATGAGGATTTAGCTGGTCTTTTAGTCCCTGATACTGACTAGCTAGTTTTTCGGATCTTAGCTGCTCTGCCTCGATCGCTGATTTTCTCCATTCTAAAAGCCAACTTCTGGTTGTGAATATCGCCATGAATACAAATGCAATTTGCATTGGTACAAAGGTGAAATCCAGTATGGAGCTCCATGGGATTTTAGATAAGTTAAATTGGCCCTGAAGGTATGCAAAGGAAAATACAATGATAAAAGATACGACAAATGAATACACCAAATAAGTCAGTATGGTGCAAATTAGTCTTTTGAGAGGATAAGAAATCCAGGAAATTCGTTGATCATAATAATCCTCAATTTTACTACCTCCAAAACTCAAGGCCATGGTTATGATGAAGCTATAGAAAAAATCAGGAATCACACCGACAATTCCGTCCCAACTCAAAAAGCATTTGGGACAAAAAAATATTACCAAGATGATGGCTATGCAAAGGTTGATGATTAGGAAGCTTCGTAAGTTATTCCATAATCCTTGACTTTTTTTAGAAGATGATTTTTTAAGCATCGTAGGAAGATAATAAAAAAGAGCTAATTCAGAATAAAGATTCATATCATCTGTAATTAGCTCTTTATTAATTTTACACAATTAAATCATTTACAATTCTTTAAAACACCCTCAGCATCTCTTTCTCCCCAAGTAGGTAAGATATAGTCATCTGTAATTTTCATTTTCTCCTTCTTAAAAAGCTCTAACCCTAATCTTGCCATTCCACATGCTTTTTCTGGTCCAGAACCGAAGAATTGTGACATTCCTAATTCCATTTGGGCCATTAAGGTAACCGCACGAGGATTTTCACGATCTTGGTTAATGGCCTTACTAAATAGTTGCATGGCCATAGGACTCATTTCTTGTCCTCTACTGGCTGGATCTACACTTAGTTTACCCATGATAACGAATCCATGCAATGCGGTGATTTCAGAATTATCTGGGGATATTTCAGCTGCTTTATTCACCCATTGCAAAGCTTGGTCAAAATATTGGTCTTTATTGACATCAAAACGGAAAGCTGAAATTACATTCATATAAGCTGCATAATACAATGGAAGCCACTCCTCATTTTTTGCTTCTGCGATCCTGATAAAACCATTGGTTACCTGCTGTGCAGTTTCCAAGTTTGGAATAGAGTTCATAGCCTGTATTTGCTTCTGCATAGCCGCTTCATAAGCAGGGTCCATGGCTTTTACAAAAGTGATCCACATAAATAATAGAGCGAACGTTAAAATTGACTTTTTCATGATTTTAGTTTTATAAGTTGTTTAGATTATTTGCTGTTTTGTCTTTGGATAAAGTCAGGAAGATCCCAAGGAAGAGAAATCTAGGAGCTGCCTGTCCACTTGGCAGAGATTCAAAAACTCCCATTTCATTGGAGTTTTGAGTATAGGTATACCCAAAGATATTTTCCCTTCCCAACACATTGCTGCAAGCTAAATGAATGATCAAATTCGGTTTGGGTAGGTAGCTCCATGACAAACTTAAACTTTGATAGCTCTCGGTTTTTGAGTTCATCTCTCCTGGCAAATTTGGGTTGGCGTAGGTATAGCCATCATTCAAAGAAAATGAAGCCCCAAATTGTGAATTCAGATTTGTTATGAAATGCTTTGCCACTATCGAAAAGTTGTGCTTTGGAGCAAAATTCGGTTGAACCTGATTGGAGAATTGATCAAATTTTCGTTCACTGTCCACAAAACTATAAGTGACCCAAAAATCCGTGTTTTTGATGCTTTTTCTATCCCTATAAAAGAGGTCAAATCCTTTTGCATTACCGTATCCACCATTGTTTAGCTCTTGTGGATCTTGTGGATAACCTTCGAAAGTGACCAATCTATCATATGATTTATAAAATAGTTCACTTCGAAATGTAATGCCATTATTTGCATATAAGTAATTTAAAATCAGGTGATTGGATTTTGAATTATGTAAACTATTTTCTATGACTCTGTAGTTATCCACAGGTAATTGATGAAATTTTCCAGAGGCAAAAGAGATTGTCCCACTTTCGGAAACTTTGTATGCTAATGAAATCCTAGGGTCGAGCCAATATTGATCGGATAGCTGGCTCCTACCTCCTCGAAGGCCCCCTCTTACTATGAAATCTTTGTTGAGATACCAATCCCATTCTGTGAATAGGTAAGCTTCGGTTTCATCAATTTTTCTGCTAAGATTTTTATTGGGAAGTAACTCTTCATAACCATGGAGATACACTTCTATCCCCGTATTGGCAGATAATCGATCAGAAAAATCTTTTGTTGCGGTAGTTTTAATGTGCGTTAGATTACTAGTTCGGTGAACCTGCAGACTATCCAACCCGATCTCATCCTTGTTGTGCGAAAAAGCGATTCCTGAAAATAGGGTCCAGTTGTTTTTAAGAGCTTGTCTATAATTTGTCTGAACATAAGAATAGGAATTGTTGATATCAGTCAGGACTCCTCTTTCTTCTTTACCAGGTTCTGGCCTCCAAAGTGACATTCCCCCTGATTCTGTTCTAGCCAATACTTTCACTAAGCCATTCTTTTTAATTTTCTGTTGAGCAGCTAATTCCAGATCCCAGCTGTGAGGACTTCTTTCCCAATCAAAGTTTTGTTTGATTAGATTTTGATAGGGCTGTAGATCAAAATAATTAGCGGATAGGGTAATGCTGTGCTTTTCATTGGCGAGCGTGTGGGAATATCCTCCTCCTACGGACATGATGCTAAGATCCCCTTGGTTTCGGATGGCTAAGTCTTTGGTTTTTAAAGCCAAAGCAGAGGAAAGCGCTTGGCCATATTCCGCTGAATAGCCTCCTGTACTGAAAAAAGTCCCTTTGAATAAATTAGCATTGAATCGAGTCCTTGTTGGAACATTTGCAGCAGTAGTGCCATACGCATTTCCAACACGCATGCCATCCACGTAAATACCCACTTCGCTGGCATCACCACCACGTACAAATAGCCTTCCGTCATTTCCTACAGTACTTGTACCTGGTAAAGTTTGAAATGCTCCCACAACATCACCCATAGCACTTGGGGTCGTGACAATATCAATTGGTTTCAAGATGACTGCTTTACTTTCATCAGACGCATCCATAGCCCCGGCAGAAATAGTTACAGCATTCATTTCGGTAATTGCTTCGATTAAGCGGATAGATTCTACTTGTATAGATTGTTGATTACAATTGATAGAAAGTTCCTGTGCTTTAAATCCTAAAAATTGGAAAACAAGGGTTTGTTCACCTTCTAAAGAAGTTTCAAAAACATATTTGCCCTCTGTGTCACTACTAGCCCCATCAAAGCTACCTTTAATAAAGATATTGACACCTGGTAGAGCGAGGCCTTTTTCATCGGTGATGATTCCCGAAATTTGACTTTGCCCAAATAAGAGGCCTATTTGAAGAAAAAAGAGATAAGTAAAAAGATAGAGCGTTTTCATGTCGGCTTAGATTTAAGCCAAATATGCCTGGAGGAATCCGGGCTAAAAATTTGATCTGACTGAACTGTATCAATCCGCTACTGAACTGTAAAAATGGGAGGATGATTTTTTATGCGGTTATTTGAACCGAGGGGATTTATAATAAAGTCTTTATCTACTGTAAAGAATGACATTGCTATTTGATATCCGGATTTAGTTCCCCATCTACATACTTGATTCAAAGCCTGGCAAGTTTTAAATGAGAAGTCCTTTGATGGTATCCTACCCGCTGGATAATTGACATAATTTTCAGTCTTTGGATTAATTTCTTACTAAAAAAAGAATAGGTAGAAGTTGCCTTTGTTTCAAAAAATAGTTGATTAAGTATAAATAATTCAATAATAAATATTGCAAGAGTAGTCTAAAGGTAGGGATATTTAAATTTTTACTGATTTTAATCATGAAAGTTAATTCTTTTTATCTAGGTCAACCCGGAATGCTATGTGTAGATTTGAATTAAAACCAAACCACTATATTTTTATGGATCTTCACCGAAATTTCAACGGAGTTATTGCCACAATCCTATTTTTACTGTTGGCTGTTCAAAGTACAGCTCAGACAAAGTTTTCATTTTCTGAGTTGAAAGAAATGAAAGTTTCAGGCACTTCTACTATTCACGATTGGGAAATGGTGGCTGAGAAAGGCGTTAGTGCCACTGCCAGTATGAGTCTGGAAAATGGGCAGTTAAAAGGGATTTTTTGCCTCAAAGTGGAACTGAAAGCCGAAAGTCTGAAAAGTGGAAACAAAGGAATGGACAACAATGCTTACAAAGCCCTGGTAACCGATAAGCACCCCACTATCTCTTTTGAACTGGTTGGGCCTGCCCAAATCAATGGAAATAAGATTTCAGCAAATGGGAAAATGACAATTTCAGGAACCTCTCAAACCATTCCTATGGTGGTTGCCTACCAGGTCAATGGTTCAAAAGTTACCTTCTCCGGTACCAAAGAGATCAAATTTACAGACTATAAAATAGATCCTCCAAAAGCAGTTTTTGGTACCATCAAAACTGGAAATGAGCTTACGTTGTCATTCGATATAGCATTGACACAAGCACCATAAATTAACCCTTATTAAACATGAATAGAATTCTACAATTTTCAAAAATTGGAGCAAGCCTACTATTGGCATTGTGTTCCATTTCGGTTGAGGCACAAGAGAAAACCCAGCTTGAGTATTTTAGGGAAAATAGCAAAGAGGGGTTGAATGTTTTCGAAACTTCAAAAGAGTCAGATCCTACTTTTGATAAAGTCCGGGTTTTTATCGGAGGTGATTTTGCCTTGCAATTTCAATCAATAAATCATTCCAACTACTTGGATAATCTTGTGGATTTAGGATCAAATATAAATCTTCCCGCAGCCAACCTCAATTTGAATACGCAACTGGCCCGGGGCCTTCGACTTCATTTACGGGTTTATTTATCTTCTAAACACCATAATGAGTCATGGGTAAAGGGCGGCTACCTACAGATGGACCGATTAGACTTTATAAAAGAAGGGTTCTTGGAGGGGATTATGGATTATACCACCCTCACCTTTGGAATGGATGAGTTCAATTATGGTGATGCACATTTCCGAAGATCTGATAACGCCCGTGTCATTTACAATCCATTTATTGGAAATTACATCATGGATTCCTTCTCTACCGAAGCCTTTGGTGAAGTGACTGTCCAGAAAAACGGCTTCTTGGCAGTAGTCGGGTTGACCAATGGTAAGTTGAATCAGAGCGTTATTGTCAATGACAACACAGATAACAAGATGTCATTTTATGGTAAACTAGGTTATGATAACTATGTGGCCAAGGACCTAAGAGTAAGGCTTACTGGATCCTGGTATTTAAATAAGGGAACTACCACTGGCACCTGGCTTTATGGTGGGGATCGTGCAGGAAGTAGGTATTACAATATCTTGGATGTGTTGGATGGAAATTCCAATGATTTTGAAGGAAGATTCAATCCTAGATTTAAGCAAATGACTGCTTTACAGTTTAATCCATTTCTAAAATATAAAGGGCTAGAGTTTTTTGGGATTCTAGAATCCGTAGGAAATTCAGAGGAGCAGGGTGGAGGACAATTCACTCAAATAGCAGGAGAATTGTTGTATCGATTTGGTAAAACAGAGCAGTTTTATTTAGGTGGACGTTACAATACAGTCAAAGGATCCAATAATGAGTCTGATCCTGAGGATATAGAAATCAGCCGATTGAATGTTGGTGGAGGTTGGTTTATGACCAATAATGTGGTTGTTAAATTAGAGTATGTCAATCAAGAATATAAAAATGGGTTTGGAATGGATTCAAAATACTACCAAGCTAAATTTAATGGAATCAATATTGAAGCTGCAATCAGTTTCTAAGGAATAAAGAACAAGGTCAGTTCTGCTTTCAAAAGCGGAACTGACTTTAAAATTACACGACTATGGTTCCTTTTCAATCCTTACTGATTTTGATTTGGCCTGTTCTTTTCGACACTTCTCCTAAGGAAGAAGTTATTAATTGGAAAGTTACCAGAGATAGTATGCTAGAGGTTTTGGGCACGACCAATGTTTCCAAATTTACTTGTGAAAATTATGAGTATACAGGTCAGGAATACCTAATTCAGAGGATTCCAGAAGGTCAAGAAGTCGGACAATGGAGTGGTGAAGTCAGAATCACAAGTAGGAATTTTGATTGCGACAATGAGCTGATGACCAAAGACTTCAAAAAAACGATAGAGGTAGAAAAATTTCCTACTATCACTGTCAAATTTTTAGGATTGACAAAAGCATCTGAAACTCCTACTCAGAAAAATCTCATGGGACAAGTAGAGATTACTATGGTAGGCATTTCTAGGATATACGATATCTCTTGTGTGTTTTTAGCAAGTCAAAATAATTCTGCTCTGCTTTCTGGAGAGCGAAGAATTCAGCTTTCAGATTTTAATATTGAGCCTCCAGAAAAATTCTTTGGAGCTTTAAAAGTCAGTGATTCAATAGCAGTAAATTTTTATCTGGTTTTGGAACGACAAGATCTAATGACGTCTGACTAATCGGATTTTCACATGAAATTGTCTTTTAAAAAGAGACTACATGATACAACTATATTCAAAACAGGGAAGCTTATTACTATTTGCTATTTTTCTTTTTTCCATGCTTTTTCCCTCTCTTATCATTTTTGGAGTGAACCATTAGTTTCTGAGCGGCTTTGATTGGAACGGTGGCCAATAGCCCATCCTTGGCACTCAGCCAAATTAAATTGATAGGTCCCTTGTAGGGGTCTCTAGGAGTAGCATAAGCAAGTTCTTGAAAATGTTTATCCCCAGGCTTGTGTTGTTTGTGTACTGCCAAATTTGCCAGGCTACTTAAGAATCCTTTTTTATGGTGTTCAGGATTCAGTAGTTCAATTTTAAAATCTTCATATTCCATCAAAAAATGGTTGTCCGAAAAACTGGCATTTGCCTCCATATTAAGGTGGAGCTTGTTTAATTTTCCAGAAGCGATGGAAATGCCGGCTAGATTATTCACAGTTTGATTAAGGTCCGTCATTTCCATATCTTCTAAAGTCAGGTCGGCTTCCCATTCCCGCTCAAAGTAATTTTCATGAACCTCCAAGCTTAATTGGCCCGATCCGTCAAAAACTGCAGATAATGTTACATAGAGACTGTTTTCCCGCTCTACTTCTTCGATGGTTGAAACATTTAAGATCAGTCCGTTGACCTCCGATAAATTAATTTTTCCAGGCAAGGTTTGCCCATTTCCTATTTCGGAATAGGTAACTGCGGAATTGGTGACCCGTAAAGAATCTACTCTCATAGGAAAAGTCAATGCCTCCAATAAGTAAGAAAAATCTTGTTTGAGTTCCTTTGGTGGAAAGGGTCTGTTTTTGTCTTTTCCAATCTTAAAATCAACACTATCCAAGGTGATCGATTTGGCGATGATCATTAATGAATCTCCAAATTGGCTTGCTTCGCTCAACCCTCTTATGGCAACACTTCCAATATCAAATTCCATAATTTCCTTTTGTTCGGGTTGATTTTTGGCTTGTTCATACCATTCCTGATCAAGCTCCAAACTGATTTTTTCTAGGTCCATCTGACCTCCGGAAAAATCAAAGGCATAAGATTCAAATCTAAAAATCTGATTTTCTGAAAGCAGATAGGAAAGGTTTTTAAGGCCTATTTTCAATTCCTCCAACTTAAAAGGAATAGCCTTATCTAGCTGAACAGAATCAGTCTCAATACCACTCGCCATGATTTCAAGATCATCAAATGAGCCTATTCTTTGAAGGCTATCATTTTGTTCAAATAAGATGGCTTTCCCTCCAGATAGAGAGAAATTCTTAATTTCACCTCTGGAAATGATATCTCTAAAAAGTGTTTGAAATGGCCTAGTAGACTCAACTTGGTCTTTTTGAAAATCCGTTCGAGTGAGGGTGAATTCTGGGTTAAGGAACTCTAAGATTTCAATGCTTATTTCTTTATTTCTCAGAAAACTGATAAACCCAATTCCTTCTAAGTTCGCACGTTCCACCGAACCAGCTATAATCGTCGGAATACTATCGACTGTCAAAGGAGTGATTTGTAATTGGTTTAGCTCAATTTTTCCTTTTAAGATGCTTACTGATAGGTTATCATAATTCAGATCATACTTTCGATTTGGATTGGTGTTTAAAGTGTTTTCAAATTTCGTTTCCACCCAATTCTCCAATAAAATAATGGAGCTAAATAAGAATAGTGGAATGGACCCTATTATTATGATTAATTTTTTCATTGAAAATGACTTAAAGGCTTATCAGTCAATTTAATAAAAACCAGCGTATTTATAGGGTCTAAAGTACGATCAGGATAAAACCCTTTCAGCTTTCTTTAGAATTAAAATTACCACTCTCTACCTATAGGAATCACTTTCCATTTTTGGTCAATGTAGGGTGTTTGCTCATAAAACCACCGGTAGATTTGCCGAGGGGAGGCGGCGAAGTCCTCCTCACTTTCCATTTTCTCGTCAAATCTTTTCTTTAATTCTGGATCTTTACTCAGCAATTCCTGAATCATGGGTTCCATCACATAGGTTTCCATGTATTCAGTTTGGGATAAGATAGTATTGAAATATCCCCATTGAAAAAAGCTATCCACAGATTCTGGTTCTAACAAAATGACTACTAACTCACCAAGTGCTTGATCGGTTTTTATTCGTACCGAACCTGGTTGCAGGGTAATTTTTTTATAGGCCTTTTTCAAGTCAAAAGATTGGAATCTCATCAAGCCTTCATAAGGTCTACTGACCATTTTGAAATCATTGACGGTAGAATATTCTAAATTCAGTTCTTTGGGTTCTTCCAAAACTTCCATTTCTATCCCATGCGTTTCCATTTTTTGGATTACTTCAGTCCACTCTACTGGAATCCAATAAGCTTTGGGCACCGGCACAGAAGAGACTGGCTTGTCCATCAATATACTTGGTACTATTTGAGTAGTGGGTTCGCCTTTCCAGTCTACATATTTATTTCCAGTAATTTCAGATTTTACCAATTCGGATTTTACCCCTAAAAACTCTACAGAATCGGCAGGAGTATCCCGAAACCCAAATTTTACAACTACTGTTTCCATGGATTGATCTCTGTCCGATGCTATTGCCTCTTGAAGTTCCTCAAAATGGTTTCCTACAGATTTGATCATTTGTTCCAAAAATATATAGGTTCCCAAAACCCGTTGTTCAAATGGTTTTAATGAGTGGTTTTCTATTAAAATGGCAGGTAGATGTCGGATATCTCCGTAGGTATGAGAAAATCTAGGGCTAAAAGAAAAAGCAATATTCCCCTCTGTAAAGTCCTGTCCATTGGCAGCAAAAAGTAAGGGGCCGGGGATATGACCTTGATCTTTCAAAGCCTGATCTACTTCAGGTTTGAATTTTTCAGCCAACCAAGAAGAAATCTCTGGAGAATATCCTCCTGTTTCCACAAAACCGTAGGTGATGTCGTATTGGTAATCAGCACCATCAGTAACATGAATGTCTACATACAAATCGGGATCATAATTGTTTATCACCTGGGCAATGGCTTTGATTCCTGCGGTTTCCAATTTGGTGTAATCCCTATTTAAATTTAGGTTATTCGCATTCGTTCTCCATCCCATTACTTTAGGCCCTCTTTGGTTGACCCTTCCGTATTCGCTTTTTCTTTCATGCCCATCCACATTCAAGATGGGGATAAAAAGGAGGTTTGCGTAGTCTAAAAGTTCCAATTTTTCTCCTACATTGATGTCTCGTAGTAGCATCATCCCAGCATCTTTTCCATCAATTTCCCCCGCATGAATTCCTGCCTGGAAAAGAATGAGAGGCTTTTTAGATGTGGATAACTCCTGTGCGGTGAAGTCTTGATCTTTGGATACCATTACTAGTTGAATGGCTCTGCCTTGCTCACTGACGCCAATGGAATTAATCGCAATATAGGGTGAACTTTCACTTAATTTTTCCAGCCAAGCCATCGTTTCCTCATAGCTTGGAGATTCAGTAAGTCCTGTTAATTCTCCGGGAGTAACCCAAGGATCAGTAGGGTCAGCGATCAAACTTTTACTCTTCCCTTCCCAAAGTAGTGTCGGAGGAAGGAAATCCTGTGCCGAAGCTTGAATTGAGATAAAGCCGATGATTGGCAACAGAAGAGATTTCCTTAAATTTTTCATAGCTAGTGATTAAAGCCTAAATATGGTTTGGAACCAAGGATTCTAATAGGATTAAGATTTCAATGGTTCAAATTCAATGTGAATTTTTCTTAGTTAACTTTGATGTATTCTGGGTTTTCTGTTTGGGGAATTGGGGCTGAAGTTGCTTCCCACCAAGCCCTCATTTTTTCCAGTAATTCATTGGTAGTCTCGGGAAGAGAGGAGGATAAATCTTTCTCTTCAGAAATGTCTGCTTCCAAATCAAACAGTTCGACTTCATTATCCTCAAAATAGTAGTGTAATTTCCATTTACCTAGTCGCATGGCAGTACCTGGCCTTGTTCTGAATAGCGGATCTCGGGTCTCATTCTGACCATATTGATAGGCCTCTAAATAGATCGGAAAATGCCAAAAGAGAGCTCTTTCAGGAATACTTCCCTCTCCTGTCAACATTGGAAGAAGACTGATCCCATCCAGTTTTGAGCTTGGATTGGTGATTCCAACAGCTTCCAAAATGGTGGGATAGAGATCTAAATTTGAAATGGGCGTTGAATTGGAAGTTCCAGCAGAGATTCTTCCCTCCCAAAGAAAGAAGAAAGGTACTCGAATGCCCCCTTCATAATAACTGCCTTTCCCGGATCTCAGAGGTTGTTGACTGGTGATGCCTTTCAGCCCTCCATTGTCGGAGACAAAAATGATCAGGGTGTTTTCCAATTGATGGTTGGTTTTTAGGTTGTGGAAAAGTAACCCAATATTTCGGTCTAAGTTTTCCACCATGCTAGCATAATCAGCATTTTCTTGTCCTATTGTGGATGATTTATCTTGGTACTTATCCACCAATGAATGTACCGGTTGAATAGGAGTATGCACTGCATAGGGTGAATAATACAAAAAGAAAGGAGATTGGGTTTGACTAAGCGCCTCCAAGGTTTTTGCCATGATGGCATCCGTTAGATAGGATCCATCTCCTTCCAATTCAACATTTCCATAAGGTGGGTAATAGCTACTGGGATGACCATTGTGTCCCCCTCCGATATTGACATCAAATCCAAAATCCAAAGGAGAGTCACTTAAATGCCATTTGCCTGCATGAATAGTACGATAGCCAGCTCTACGCAAGGATTGTGGAATCAGCTCATGATCAGAAGAGATGCTGGTAGTGTTTGGTGTCGGAATTATTTTTCGGTCTTTGGACTTTCCTCTTTCCGAAGTTGCGACAGTATATACTCCATGTCTTGGTGACCAAAGTCCGGTCATCATAGAAGCCCTGCTGGGAGCACAATTGGCTGCAGAGGCATATCCTTGCGTAAAGATCATCCCTGCCTTTGCCAAGCTATCTATGGTGGGAGTTTCGTAATATTCACTTCCCATAAAGCCTACATCTCTCCATCCCATATCATCAATATTGATTAAAATGATGTTGGGTTGATTTTGTTGCGCGGAAATAAGGGAGAGCGTAAAAAAGCAGTAAATTGAGAAAATGACTTTTTTCATGGAGGAGAATTAAAACTGAAGCTAGTCATTCAAATACTTTCTGGCAAACTCTATAAAATAAGTCCAGTTGGGGCCTTCCGTATGCCCGCCATCATGTTGTCTATATACTAAATCTCCATTGAGAAGGCCTACATTGGTACCGGGATATTGATCGGTATCCAATCCCTTTTTTCCCAGCAATTCGTATACAGGGCTTGCTGCTACGGCTGTCTTAAACATCCCTACCGCATCGATCCAATGACCCTCCACGTTGGGGTCTCCACTTGATATAAAAACAGGTCTAGGAGCACATAAAGCAAGCATTTCATGGGCATCGATGGGTAAATCCAAAGGTGTCAAAGGACCCGCATATTTGATGAAGTTAGGCGTAAACCAATGATATTCTCCTGAGGAAGCTAAATTTTCCACTTGTTCCCCATACACCCTTCTAAATATCTTGGTTCCTCCAGCACCCGAGGAAGCAAAAAATCCAATGGCAAATCTAGGTTCATCCACCATCGCTACCAAAGCTGCTTTGCCATACCTTGAAAGTCCTTCAATACCTACTTTTTTGGCATTGACCAGGGGATCAGTTTCAAAATAATCCAATGCCCTGCTGGCTCCCCATCCCCAAGCTTTCAGGGTTCCCCAATCGTCCAGTTTCCTTGCTTGGCCCTTATTGACCAATCCGATTATTCCTTCCCTTAAACCTGCTCCATTGTCCGCCTGAAAACTGGTAGGTATCAACATGGCAAATCCCCATCCTTCAGATAGAAGTTGCTCTTGCCAAGTAGGCCCTTCTGGCTTGGGTCGTTGCATACTGGCAGGCCAAATCCAACTAAATTGCATGATCAGTGGGACTGGACCTTTGCTTTCAATAGGGGTGGCCATCCGCATCTCAATATTCACCTGGATCTCGGGATAGGAAGAGTTATCCACATGGCCAATTAACTTTTTATACCTGGCATGTACCTCGCCAAAAAGGCTGTCTTTTTCTTCTACAATCTCCCATGTTACTCCTGGAATATGCTTTGGCATTCGTCCATATACTTCTGAATCGAAATGCTCTTTGAGTTCTTTTTTCCTTTTCTCCCAGTCCTTTTTGGAATTGACTTTGGCTCCATTATCAAAGATGAGTGGATTGGGCAGGTCTTTGTAGGGAGTAGCTTTGGACTCATCGGAGTTGGCGGCGTTGGGAGCGCTTGGATTTCCAGAGGGACCGGGTCTCAATTCTTCAATTCCCAATTTTTCCATCATCAATTGATGATCTTCCCGACTTAATTTTGCAATACTATCTCGGGCTTGTTGTGACTGTTGGGCGACTGTGGATAATTGAGCACCTATGCAAAAACAGGAAAGTAAAATGATAAAATTTCTCATAGGTATTGGCTTTGGGAAAATTGTAATAAGTCAATTTAAACAATGCTTATGTTAAGGCTTGAATAGGCCTCGCATTTTTAGTGAAAGGATTAATAAAGGCTACAGCTTTTTGTCCTGATACATCAATTCATAGTATTCCTTGGCCATTCGATCACTTTCAAAGTTTTCTACCACTTCTCTCATGCCATTCTGAACAATATTTCTCCAGGCTGTAGGATCATCATAATAAGTAGGAACAATTTCCTCCTCCAATACTTGAAAAAGATTATTCAAGTCGAAATCATCCTGTTCAGGAATATTCATCTTTTTATAATCTGCCGTAGGGACAATAAAGCTATTTTTCCCATGCTTAGCGAATTCACAGATCCATCCATCGAAGGTGCTAAAATTCACCGCTCCGTTCATGGCAGCAGTCATGCCAGAAGTCCCGCTTGCTTCTCTGGGCACCCTTGGATTGTTAAGCCAGATATCAGAAGCTTGTTTCAATCTTTTACTTAATGCCAGTTCATACCCGACACACACCGCTACATTAGGATACTTTTTACTTAGATGAACCAATTGGTTGAATACTGAAATTGCTCCATAATCCATAGGATAAGGTTTTCCTGCCCAGATAAATTGTACAGGTTTGCTAGGATTGTTGATCAGTTTTTCAAATCGCTTTAAGTCCCGCGTCAACAGGTCCGGTCGTTTATAACTGGCGAATCTTCGAGCCCAAACGATCGTCAAGATAGATGGGTCCAAGAGTTTGCCGGTCTGATCAGCCACAATTTCAAAAGCCCGTTTTTTTAGGAAATATTTCCTGTCGTCAAATCGATCCTTATCGTTCTCATCCAAATATTTGTACAGCTGTTTATCTGCCCAGTAGTGATAGTTTTGGGAATTGGTGATGGAGGTGATTTCAGGAATGTCTTCGTAATTTTCCCACATATGTCTGCTGACCTCTCCATGTAGTTTGCTGACCCCATTGGCTTTTCTTGCAAATCTAAATGCAGCTAAGCTATGGTTAAATAAGTCACCAGACATTCCGGTCAATGACCTTACTTCGGAAAGTGAGAATCCATTGAAATAGCCCATTTTTTCACATAAGTAAATGTCATGCTTCTCATTTCCAGCTTCTTCTGGAGTATGGGTTGTAAATACTAACTGCTTTTTTACTGCTGATTTGCTTCCAAATTTTCTCATCAGATGGAAAATAGCACTGACCCCATGGGCCTCATTCAAATGATACACATCAGGATTAAAATTAAGCTTATCCAATAACTTGGCTCCTCCTAGTCCGAGTAGCATAAATTGGGCAATTTTACCGGCTACATCCGAATCATAAAGTTTGTGAGTGATGGTTTGACTCAAATAGTCATTTTCTGGTGTGTCCGTGCTTAATAAAAATAAAGGGGCACTCCCAAATGTTTCTGGAGGTAAATAAAAAGCTTTGACCCATACAGGGGAACTATGCACCTCAATTTGGAATTTGATCCCCGTGTCCACCAAGAAGCTGTAGGTTTTTTCGAACCATTCTGGTTTAAGTGTTTGGTCCTGGTTTCTTCCTTGGTCGTAATAGCCATATTTCCATAAGATCCCTATTCCAATAAGGTTTTGCTTTAGATCATACGCACTTCGTAAATGGGAGCCAGATAAAAAACCTAATCCGCCAGAATAGATTTTGAGAGGCTGATGGATCGCAAACTCCATGGAAAAGTAAGCGACTTTTTCAGAGTAGGCGACAGAAGGTGTGTAAGGAACGGAAAAGTTTTGAAAGTCAGTCATATATTGAATATTGCTCTTTCTAATTTAATGATTATCATTCGCTCTAAAGTGCATAAAAATAAAAACCGGATGTTTTTGGAACACCCGGTTTCTCCTTAAGCTTCTAATGCTGTCCTTCCCCGTTTATCAGGATTATTTTTTAAGGAACTGACATCATTCAATATCATGGTTTCTCCATCCTCTGCTGTGTATTCTTTCCAATTAGGCAAAGCACCGCCGTTTGGATTTCCTGTTTTCATAAACGCCAATAGAGAAGCAGACATGGCTTTAGACAATTTTCTTGGCCTGTCACCTCCACCGGTATGTGTATACATTCGATCTGTATTGTCAAACCAAAAACAAATGTCGATGCAGTGGAATGCTTTCATTCTTCCATTGTAAAGGTCTGGTTCCCATCCAAACCAAGCTAGATAAACTGGTGCTTTTTGTTTGGACTTTGCATTAGCAGTATTAATTGCTCCTTGACGGTTGGATAGTACCATGGCCCATATATCTGCTGGGGATGCTTCCGGGAAATCCTGCCTATAGGCATCCACGATTTTTTGGGAATTATCCCCAAATCTTGGTTGGATCTTTTCCACAACACCTGCCCAGTCTATTTTTTCAAGTTCGGGAGCAGTTCGTGTTGGGTTCCATTCATGAAATGTAGTACAGATCAGCATTGGAATTTCGGAAGCCAATCCATTTGGATCCGAAAAGAATTCTCCTTTAGGAATATTTACCCCATCAGCCACTGGTCCAAATCCACCTCTAAAACCAGGAGTTGGGTTATCTTTTCTCATTTTTTCCAATGCCTTATTGGCAATGTCAATATATTCTCTCCAGCTTAATTCCTGAAGCTTATCGATAGAATCTGGAGTAAGGCCAGCTTCTTTCATCACATATTCTCCTAATTTTCTGGAATAATCCTGGTCATTGGCACGTAGCATGGAACCACTCAATGGGACGCCTTTGTGAACCAATCCTTTAGATGCAGGCATAGACATGGTAGTTGTGACTTTCGCTCCGCCACCTGATTGTCCCATGATGGTCACGTTACCTGGATCCCCACCGAAATTAGCGATGTTATCTCTTACCCATTCCAAAGAGGCAATGATGTCTAATTGGCTTACATTGCCCGAGTGCGCATATTTTGAGCCTCCTACCCCAGAGAGATCTGTAAATCCTATTGGACCAAGTCGATGATTAATGGAAACAAAAACAATATCTCCGTTTTTGCTGATATTTTCGCCATGGTACCCATCTTGCTCGATGCCATTTCCGTTGGTAAATCCTCCTCCATGCAGCCATACCAATACAGGTCTCTTTTTTGTATCCAATGCGGGAGTCCATACATTCAGTTTGAGGCAATCCTCGCTGACATCGTCATAATTCCAATGATCTGCAAAGGAGTAATCAGGGCTGGCATAGCGGTTATCCATAATTTGTGGAGCAGTATTTCCCCACCAAATCGTTGGTTTTACCCCAGTCCATTTTTCTGGTTTCTGTGGAGGCATAAAGCGGTTTTTCCCTGAAGTGTCTGCGCCATAGGGAACTCCAAGAAAGGTATACACATCATTCAAAATGTATCCTCTAATTTTTCCTGAATCGGTATTGGCTACAGCGATGTCATCACCTATTTGGAGAAATTGACCGGAAGGTGCATGACGTGCTGGACTAGGGGTATTTGCATTTGCGGCAAAAGGAACCGAAGCAGCTAGGCCAAGGCCTGCAGTTCCTACTCCCACTTTCTTAAAGAATTCGCGTCTTTGGTTTTTCATAGTTTTGGGTCTAATGTTAATGGTTTGATTAACAACAAAATATAGTCTTCTATTTTTATTAAACTCAAATTAATCAGGAATTCTTAATGAAGAATTATTTAAGTGGACAAATATTGTTTCAAATTGAAATAATAGGGAAAAACCATAAAAAAACCGACTACTTTTCAGCAGCCGGTTTTCTTATTTTCAAATTTGTCTTTATTGACCTACCATAAATATGGCGTTGCTCAATACCAGTTTTCCTGATTCCCAGAAACCTCTGAAAATCGGATCATCTACAAAATAGACGAGTTGCCCTCTACCTGCTCTTTCTGTTCCGATGGCCATGGATTCACCCATTTTAGATTTGATTTTAAAGCCGATATAACCTGTTCTATAAGCATCATTATCAGCGATAATCCCAGCGTTTACACCTCGGGTTAAGTAGGCATATCTACTAGAATTGTTTTTCAAGGTGTAGTATTTACCTCCCGTTCCATATCCCAAAGGATGGGTTTCATCCATGGTAACTTCATAGATAGCACCGGCAGCTCCACCAGAAATAGCCACTCTCTCACCTTCCTGGTAGGGAGCAAGTCGCTCTTCTTTTGCTAACTCAGTAGATTCTTTTTCTGCTGCTTTCTTTTCTTCTTCGGTATCAAATGTCTTTAGCTCAAACCCTTCTTTGTTGGCAAATGCGTTCAAGGCACCATCAATGGCTATTAATTTTCCTCCTCCGCGAACCCATTCCATGACATTGTCCATGGCAGGTTTTGACAAACCGCCACCTCTGGTAGAAGGCATGATCAATACATTGTATTTGTTTAAATCATACCGCGCCATGTTTTCCAGCTCAAGATTCACCAAAGGATAATTCAGCTCTTTTTCAAAGAAGTGCCAGATCGCTCCATAATTCAAAGAACTGGTTCCAGATCCACCGATTAAGGCTACTTTTGGAGCCTGGATAATTCTGATATTTGGTGAGCCAAAATCCTTGCCCTTGTCCATGTATCCACTCATGGTGGTTTCCAAGGTGATTCCAAATTTATTTGCGATCTCTACAACCTTTTGATCAAAATTCGGCACATATTCATTTCCTCCCTTGGTGATCAATAAGGATCCGGCAGGGAAGCTTTTTCCTTCTACTTCAAAAGGAAACTCAGGATACTTAACCCGGATTCCTGCATTTAACAACTCAGCTAAGAAAGCCACGTCTCTTGTCCCTTCCCAGGCAGCCATGTAGGCTACAGGAGTTTTTCCTACTGTATTGGCGGTAAACTCAGGAGCTTGGTATTCTCCAGCTGGATCTAATCTTGTTTCCACTGCATAGGCTTCTAGTCCATATGCATAAGGTAAAGCCCAGCTAGTGATGTCGTAGGTAATGCTATCGTGTAGAGCAGGGTTAGGTTCAAAGAAAACCTGTGCCAATACAGATTTGGGTTGATAGGCACTGATGATGATATCTTCTTCAGAGGTAGCAAAAGAACCACTTTTCCCTGTTTGGTATTCATATCCTTTAAGTCCGGATTTGGAACCTGCCTTGCCATATCTGATTCCATTCTTATCCAACAGTTCCAATAATTTGGCTACTTGGGCAGGGTTGCTTTCTCCTTTGATGACAAAGCTCTTGTATTTACCTTTTGGATTGGTTGAGTTATCCTCGTAGAATTTGGCATATTCCGAAAGCAATTTTTCAGCGTTTTGACTGGTAACTTCTGCAGCAGACATTGCGGCAGTATAATGCCCCGCAATTCTATAGCTCAAAGTCACAGTATCACCTACAGAATTATAACCTCCAATACCTGCCTGACCGCCGCCGCCTTGCTCGATGGTCATTCCGATAGCACCATTAAACATCGGGTAGGAATCTCCATAAGAAGGGTAGAGCAAGTCAAAACGCTCCTTGGTGAAGTAAAATCTTCCAGCCTCATCAAAGTATTTTGCCGTATTTCTTCCAAAAGTATCCTGGAACTCATGTTGCCAAGGAGTCAATTGCTCATGTAAAGGCTCTGCTGCAGGTGCCATGTAGAAGGGATTATTGATTCCTTGTTCATGGAAATCCAAATGCAACTGAGGCATCCATTCTTGATAGACTTTTAATCTTGCTTGAGATTCTGCCTGTACTTGCCATGCCCAATCTCTGTTTAGGTCAAAGAGGTAATGGTTTGCTCGACCTCCTGGCCAAGGTTCATTATGTTCTACAGATTGTAAATCAGGCTGAAGGGTGGTATTCATTTTTTGGTTGTACCACATGGCATATCGATCTCTGCCGTCAGGGTTGATGGCTGGATCGATGATGACGATTTGGTTTTTTAGCCATTCCTGTGATTTAGCATTTTCTGGGTTTGCTAAGGTATAAAATGAGGAGATGGCAGCTTCCATTCCTACGGATTCATTGCCATGTACATTAAAAGACATCCAGTTGATCGGAATCGCAGTGGAAGGAGTTCCTTCCATAATACCAGCTCTTTTCAGGTTGTCTGTACGGATTTGCTCCAAATTCGCCATGTTTTCCGGGCTGGAAAGAATCGCGATGATCAAGGGACGCTTTTCGTTTGTCTCCCCGTATTGAATCAATTTGACATTTGGATTGTTGGCAGCAACGTGCTCAAAATAATCGACCATTCGATGATGTGGGGTAAATCGATCTCCAGGCTTATAACCTAAAAATTGCTCTGGAGTCTGAATTTGAGCCCAAGAGCAAATAGTGATCGAAAAAACGAATAATGAGAGAAGTATATGTTTTTTCATAAAGTTTGGTAAAGAATGATGCCATGAAGTTAAAAGGAATTGTCTTTTCCATTCGCACCGATCAAAAAAAACTCCTTGGAGTCCTAGAATTCATATAAATCTATAATGTGATCTGCCCCAATTCATTTATGTGATTACTTGCCACTCTAATGTGACAAAAGTTCCTGTAGAGGAGATTAAGAATGTTGACATTTGTCATAGAAATTAAAAAAAGAAAGCGATATGTATTTTCAACATGTATATGATAAGACCTTGGCACAAGCCAGTTATTTCATCGGATGTCAAGCAAAAGGTGAGGCAATTGTAATAGATCCTCAGCGAGACATGGATGTTTATTTGGCAATTGCCAAGCAGAATAATATGAAAATCACTCATATTACTGAGACCCACATCCACGCAGACTTCTTGAGTGGAGCACGTGAATTGGCTGCAGTAACGGGCGCTAAAATGTATCTTTCCGATGAAGGACCTGCTGAATGGCAATACGAATTCCCGCATGAAGGATTAAAGCATGGAGATAAAATCAAGGTAGGTAACTTGACTTTAGAGGTATTGCATACACCAGGCCATACCCCAGAAAGTATCAGTTTCTTATTGACCGATCACCCTGCTACAGATAAACCTGTGATGGTATTTACTGGAGACTTTGTCTTTGTGGGAGATGTAGGAAGGCCGGATTTATTGGAAAAAGCTGCTGGTATCGTAGGTACCCAAGAAAAAGGTGCCAAGCAAATGTATGAATCCATCCAGCGATTTGCGGAGCTTCCCGATTATGTGCAGGTATGGCCAGGTCATGGAGCAGGTTCTGCCTGTGGAAAAGCACTAGGCTCTGTTCCAAGTTCTACTGTAGGATACGAAAAAGTAAGAAACTGGGCATTTCAATTTGCAACTGATGAGAATGGTTTCGTTGATTACTTATTGGACGGTCAACCAGAGCCACCAAAGTATTTTGCAATGATGAAACACCTCAATAAAGTAGATAGACCTTTGTTGGTGGAAGTTCCAAAGCATCCAAAATTATCAAAAGAGCAATTTCTATCCGCTTACCAAGATGGGTTGAAAGTTATAGATACTAGAAACAAAGTGGATTTTGCCAAAGGGTTCTTACCTGGTAGCATTAATATCCAAGGAAATAACTCCTTTGCTACTTGGGCCGGTTGGTTGTTGAACTATCAGGAGCAGTTTATTCTGGTGGCAGAAGAGAGCCAAATGGATGATTTGACCAGAAAATTGATGCGAATCGGTTTGGACAACATCTATGGATTTGTGGAATCTGTAGAGGATTTGGGAATTGAACTTCAGAGCTCAGAGGTGATTGGATTGGAAGAATTCAAGTCCATGGTAGGCAAAGAGGATGTCCAAATTGTGGATGTTAGAAATACTACAGAGTTTAAGCAAGGACATGTGAAAGGAGCAGAGCACGTATTTGTTGGAACTCTTGGAGACAACTTAGATAAGATCAATCAGGATAAGCAAGTGGTGATCCATTGTCAAAGTGGAGATCGGGCAGCGATTGCCTATTCTCTTCTTAGAAGAAATGGATTTGAAAACGTGAAAAACTATTCCGCCGGAATGAAGGAATGGAAAGAGGCTGGACAGGAAACTGTCACCAATGAATTAGTAAACATTTAAAGAAAATAGATATGGGTTTTTTCTCAGCAATATTCGGAACGACGGACAACACTCAATTAGTGGAAGCCATCAAGGAAGGGGCATTTCTAGTGGATGTAAGAACTCCAGGAGAGTTTGCTTCAGGTAGTGTCAAAGGAGCGGTGAATATCCCTTTGGATAGAATTGCTAGCCAATTGGCACAATTTAAAAACAAAAAGAACGTAGTGGTGTTTTGTAGAAGTGGAAACCGAAGCGGACAAGCTCAAAGTATTTTACAACATCATGGGATTTCAAATGTCATTGATGGAGGTACCGTGGGTAATGTCAAAGAGTGTGTAGGTTAAAAAAAGGTTTGGGTTAAATGAAAAGAGAGTCAATGTTGACTCTCTTTTTTTGTGTTAAATGAGTTTTTTAAGAAAAAGCCTCTCGCAAATACTTCGCAGTATAGTTGTTTTGTTCCTTCATCATATCTTCTGGAGTGCCTTCAAAGGTCAAATAACCACCTTTGTTTCCTCCTTCAGGACCAAGATCAATCACCCAATCCGCTGATTTGATTACTTCAGTATTATGCTCAATGATAATCACCGAATGCCCCTGATCAATCAAGGCATTGATGGAATGGAGTAATTTTTTGATGTCATGGAAATGCAGGCCAGTAGTCGGCTCATCAAAAATGAAGAGGATGTGCTCATTGGATTTACTTCCACCCTTCCCTAAAAAGGAGGCCAGTTTCACTCGCTGGGCCTCTCCACCGGATAGGGTGTTGGAGCTTTGTCCCATCCCAATGTAGCCTAGACCCACCTCCTGAAGAGGAAGTAGTTTGTTGACAATTTGAGTTTTGCCTTGGAAGAACTCAATGGCTTCATCAATGGTCATGTCCAGCACCTCGGCAATGTCTTTATCCTTGTATTTTACATCCAAGATTTCATTTTTGAAGCGTTTTCCTTTACAGGATTCGCATGTCAGATGAATATCTGCCATAAACTGCATTTCTACAGTAGTAGTACCTTCACCCGCACAGGCTTCACATCTTCCACCATCCACATTGAAAGAGAAAAAGGCAGGTTTGTAGCCTCTCTGTTTAGAGATGGCCTGGTCCGAATACAAGGACCGGATGGCATCATATGCCTTTACATACGTTACCGGGTTAGACCTCGAGGATTTTCCGATTGGGTTTTGATCCACGAATTCAATTTGGGAAACAGATCTATAGTCCCCATCGATCTTATCATACTTCCCACTCTCATCAATCACAGTGCCCAGCATTTTCCCTAAGGCAGGATACAAGACTTTCTTTACCAAAGTTGATTTTCCGGAACCGGAAACACCAGTTACCACCGTCAAGGTTTTCAATGGGAATTTGACGGTCAGGTTTTTTAGGTTGTTCTCTCTTGCGCCTTTGACGATAATGCTGTCTTTCCATTTTCTATTTCCCTCCTTCTCGAATATCAATTCTTCTCCACGAAGGTATTTAGCTGTATAAGTTTGAGCAGATGCCATCAAATCTTGAATAGGGCCTTGAAATAACAGCTCTCCTCCGTTGACGCCTGCATCCGGACCAATATCTATAATTTGATCTGCGGCTTTCATCACCTTCTCCTCATGTTCTACCACAATGACGGTATTGCCTAAATCACGAAGGGATTTTAAGACACCAATCAAGCGATCGGTGTCCCGAGGATGTAGACCAATGCTTGGTTCATCCAAAATATACATGGAACCTACCAAAGCAGATCCCAAAGAAGTTGCCAGTTTGATTCGTTGGTATTCTCCACCGGAAAGGGTAGAGGTCAGTCTATTTAGGGTCAAATAGCCCAATCCTACTTGATCCATGTATTCCAATCGACTTTGGATTTCCTTTAGTAGACGATTGGCGATTTTTGCCTGATGTGCCGGTAAATCCAATTTCTGGAAAAATGCCAAAGCTTCATCAATGGGCATCAATACCAAATCAATTATGGATTTTCCATTAATCTTTACATAAGAAGCATCCTTTCGAAGGCGGGTTCCCTGGCAATCCGGACAGGTCGTTCTGCCACGGAATCGTGAAAGCATCACTCGGTACTGGATTTTGTGGGTTTTGGATTCTAGGTCTTTGAAGAAGGCATCCAAGCCTTTGAAATACTTGTTCCCTTTCCAGATCAGGTTTTGCTCCTTTTCTGTCAATTCACTATATGATCTGTGAATAGGGAAATCGAATTCAATTCCTTTTTTCAGCAATGGCTCTAACCAACTTCTAGAGGTTTCTCCTCTCCATGGTGCAATGGCTCCTTCAAATACCGACATTTCTTTGTCTGGAATCACCAAGTCAGGATCTATTCCTAACACATTGCCAAATCCTTCACAGGTTCTGCAAGCACCATAAGGGTTATTGAATGAGAAAAAATTGACTGAGGGAATTTCGAATGACATCCCATCCAGCTCGAAACGATCCGAAAAAGTACGGGTTTCTTTTCCGGGAATCGTGATTTTACAGTCTCCATGGCCTTCAAATAATGCCGTTTGAACGGAATCTGCTAATCTGAATTGATTGTCTTCATCATTTTGGATGACAGAAGCTCGATCAATTAAGATTTCATAGGTTCCCTTGGGTACACTTTTCTCTCCTAATAGGTCTTCTACAAAATATACCTCTTCATCAATCAAAATTCGGGTATATCCTTTTTGAAGCAAAAGCTCCAGTTCCTGCTCGATTTTTCTACCTCTTTGAATCTGAAGCGGGCAGGAAATCATGACTTTGGTGCCTTCTTCAAAAGATTGGATAAAGTCTACAATGTCTGTTACCGTATGGTGTTTTACTTCATTTCCGGATATAGGGGAAAAGGTTTTTCCAACTCTGGAGAAAAGTAACTTGAGGTAATCGTAGATTTCAGTGGTCGTTCCTACCGTAGAGCGAGGATTTTTCGTATTGACCTTTTGTTGGATCGCTATGGCCGGAGCTACCCCTTTGATGTATTCTACATCGGGTTTTTCCATCCTTCCCAAAAACTGCCTTGCATAGGAAGAAAGGCTTTCCACGTACATGCGTTGTCCTTCAGCAAAAAGTGTATCGAAGGCCAGAGATGATTTTCCAGAGCCGGAAAGCCCAGTCACAACAATCAATTTATTTCGTGGAATGGCGACACTTAGACTTTTTAAGTTATTGACCCTCGCATTTTTTATAATAATAAAATTCTTAGGGTCAAAAGAATCAATGTCGATTTTGGAGGATAAAGTGCTCAAAGTCATAGCTGGCAAAGATACAAAGGCAAATCCTTTTTTGTTTGAGAATAAATAGAGTTTAAAATTTTCTCAGTACAGTTGGAGGGGAAAATGGGTTTTTCAAATATTATTATTATCTATTTTACATGATTATTGGGGTAATTATTTTAATTAAAATCAAAATTCTTTGTACTTTATGATGTTTATGCACCATCATGTTCTTCCGTAAAGATCTTTCAGTGTTGAACTAAAACTTCAATTAACAACTAATATTTTTTTAATGCCTGATTTTAGATTTGATATACTTGATAAAGTTCGGGAGAACTCAAGATATATCGTATATAAAGCAAATCGTATTCAGGATTCGAAACCTGTTACCATTCAAACTTTTCGTTCGGCCTATCCTAGTTTTCGAGACTTGAATCACTTAAAACAAGAGTATTCTATTTTATCAAAGCTTTCTCATCCAAATATTGTTCAGCCCATCGGGTTAGAATATTTGGAAAATTTACCAATTCTAGTCAATGAAGATGTGATTGGGGAGCCTTTATCAGAGCATCTAAAAAAAGGGAATTTAGACTTAATTATTTTTTTAAAAATTGCTATGGAGATCACTAAAGCAGTGAATTACCTACATAGTAAAAATATAATTCACAAAAATATTAACCCTTCAAATATTATTGTGAATAAAAATGGAGAAATAAAAGTTTGGGGTTTTGACTATGCGATAGAGAGAGGTAGGGACCTTAATTTTTCCAACGTAAGTGAGGCATTGGAATTAGGGCTGCATTACATTTCTCCTGAGCAAACTGGAAGAATGAACAGGCCTATTGATCATCGAACTGATTTATATTCCATAGGGGCTGTTTTTTACGAAATGCTAACAGGCAAAACGATATTTAATTTTTCTGATCCCATGGAGCTGATGCACGCTCATTTGGCATTGCTACCAGAAGAACCAAGTAAATTGCGTCATGATATTCCACAGGTTATCAGTAAAGTTGTTTTAAAACTGTTGAAGAAAAACACAAGTGAAAGGTACCAAAGTTGCTCAGGGCTATTAAATGACCTGCAACAGTGTTTGGATAGACTTTTGGATATCAATGAGATCACCGAATTTACTTTAGGTACTCAAGATCGATTAGATCAATTTCAGATTTCTTCCAAAATCTATGGAAGGGATGAGGAATTAAAACAAATGAATGAGGTCTTTCAGCGGATAAAAAACAAGAGAGCTGAATTGGCATTGGTGAGTGGATACTCTGGAGTAGGTAAATCAAGTTTTGTCCGAGAGTTTCAGAAATATATTGATTTAGGTGGAGGGTTTTTCATCTCAGGGAAATTTGAACAATACAAAAATAATCCTCCTTTAAGTTCATTATTAATTGCATTAAATGACCTTATCGACCAAATTCTGATCCGAGGAGAGGAGCAACAAGATTATTGGAGGAAGTCAATTTTAAAAGCGGTAGGTAATTCCGGTCAACTGATCATTGATATCATGCCCGATCTGGAATTGTTGATAGGTCCTCAGACGGAGGTTCCCCAACTTCCTATGAATGAGTCCAAAAATAGATTTGATCAAGTTTTTAACAGCTTTATCAGGTCTTTTGCAAGTGAAGATCATCCACTATGTATCTTCTTGGATGACTTACAATGGTTGGATAGTACCACTAGAAGGTGGCTAGAAAACACATTAATGGATCCAAGTTTAAAGCACTTGCTCGTGATTTGTGCTTACAGGGAAAATGAAGTTTCTCCCTCACATCCTATGATGTTGATGTTGGACCGATTGAGCTCTCATGGGGTTACTACTACACAGTTTGCATTGTCTCCTTTAGATCAAAATTCTGTCGAAGAAATCATTGCAGACTCTCTTTCAATTTCAAAAGAATCAGGAAAAGACCTTGCTCAAATAGTTTACAGAAAAACACTTGGTAACCCTTTCTTTATCAGGCAATGCCTACTTACGCTCTATGAAAGTGGAGTAATCCAAGTGTCTCAAAACACGCAAAGTTGGACTTATAGTATTGAGAAAGCCAATCGTGTAAGCATCAGTGATAATGTGATTGACCTGATGTCGGAGCTTTTTTTCAGGCTTCCGGATGAGGTTCAGACCACTTTGAAATATGCATCTTGTATTGGAAACACCTTTTCAATAGAAATTTTGAGTGGGTTAGTTGATATTTCTGAAGGGGAGCTAGATATGCAACTAAAATTTGCAGAAAAGCTATGCATCATTGAAAACATAAAAACAAAAGAGCGCTCGGGAGATGATGATTACGGTTTCCAACATGATAAAATTCAACAAGCTGCCTTAGGCTTACTTTCGGAAACTGAAAAGCGAAAAGTTCGACTGGAAATTGCCAAAAGTATTATATCCAAACTTTCTGATATTGAGCACTCTGACTATGTCTATATAGTTACTGATCACCTTAATTATGCTCAAGAACTTATTCTTGATCAGGATCTATTGAAGAAATTGGTAGAATTGAATATTTCTGCAAGCATTCGAGCAAAATATGCGAACGCCTATGAGTCAGGATTGAGCTATATAAAAAATGCAATGGAATTGGTTCAGTCTAAAAATCTGAACGTCTCCAAAGAAACCCTTCGTGATTTGAATTTGCAAAGAGCGGAATCCGAACATCTTGCAGGAAACAACAGCTTTGTAGTTGATTATTTTGATGAGGCCCTAAACTATGCAGAGGATGTAATAGATAAAGCAAAAATCACCATCCGAAAAATTCAATTTTACAATAATACTCGAAATTTTGAGGCTGCCTATCAGGTATGTAGAGAAGTAACCTCCGAATTAGGAGTGAGTATTCCGGCTAGTTTCTCCCCTCCTAGCCTAGCGATTGAGTTCGTGAAATACAAAGCCATGATGGGTAAAAGAGATGTGGAGGAATTGATTAACCTTCCGGAGATGTCAGATGAAAAGCTCAAAACGGCGATTCTTCTGATGGCTGCAGCTGGTCAATCTGCATTTCAAATTAAGCCGGAATTATGTGTATTGGTTTGCGCAATCATGGTAAACTTATGCTTAAAACATGGCAATACAGATGGAGGGTTTATCGGTTTTCTTGGTTTTGGGCCCGTTTTTCACAGTGGTATCTTGGGTTTTAGAACAACAGGGTATAAGATAGGGCAGCTTACCCTAGGTTTAGTTGATAAATACCAGAATTATGGTGCAAGAGCTGAGGTAAATTTTGTAACTGGATACTTTGCAATTCCTTGGAAGAAACCTGCCAAGGAAATGGAAGGATATTGGTTAAACGCCTACGAGGCTGGACTAGAGGTTGGAGATTTATTTCATGCCAGCTGTGCGAGTTGTGCGATGGTGCAAAGTTATTTTATGAGAGGGGTTCAGTATGACCTGGTTCTTGAGTCTTGTAATTCATATTTGGATTTCCTAAAAAGATTTCAAATTGAGGAAGGGATTTTCACCATGAGTGCGATTTCTCAATCCATTAAAAATCTGCAGGGTAAAACAAATTCAATTGATTCGTTTTCTGATGAGATTTTTAATGAAAATGAGTATGTAAAAAAGTTGGAAAACTTTAACTCAAGGCATTTTGCGCACTTCTATTACATCAATAAGATGCAGTCCCTTTATTTATGGGATGAATATGAAAAAGCCTATGAGGTCTCACTTATTTCGGACATTTACTTAAAGGATTCTCCTGGAATGCTGCATACTGCAGAACATTTCTTTTATAAAGGATTGATTTTAGCATGTTTGATTCCGGGTGCAAATAGGGTAAATACCCTTAAGTGGAAAAGGGTACTTTCCTCAATTGTCAAAAAATTCAAAAAATATTCCGAACAAAGCTCCTCAAACTTTGAACATAAGTATAGACTTCTTGCTGCTGAACTAGCTTTGATTCAAGGGAATTTAGAAAAAGCTCAATCTGAATATTATGAGGCGTTAAATTCTTCTGAAAAGTACGAGTACCTACAGATTCAGGCCTTGATAAACCGGCGTTTATTTGAATTGCATTTGAAAGATGGAAAAAAGAAAATAGCAGCAATTCATTTAAGTGATGCCGAGTACCTCTATAATCTATTAGGTGCTAAAGGAATTGTCGATTTAATGGCTTCAAAGAGGAGTTCGAGTAACTTTTCCCGAATGGAATTCAGATTTGGGCAACGAGCCGAAGAGAAAGGAGTTGGCCAAAATTTTTCTAATAATGATTTGGATTTGAAATCGGTGCTGAAGTCCTCAGAAGCCATTTCAAAGGAAATCAAATTAAAGGATTTGCTTAAAATTTTGATGAAGATTATCATCGAAAATGCCGGGGCTCAACGCATGGTTTTATTGTTGAAAACTGAGAATGAATTTACCGTCCAATCTGAATCCTGTACAAAAAATGATGAGCCAAATTTATTTGAAAACCTACCTCTGAAAAGTTTCAAGCCTATAGCAAAAGAGGTGGTATTGTATGCTTTGAAGAATAAGGAGAGTGTCATTTTGGAGAATGCGGTTCAGGACAACCGATTTGGGAAGGATCCCTATATTCTAAAAGAAAAGCTCAAATCTATAATGATTGTTCCTTTGATGAAACAAAGTGAAGTGACCGGGATCATTTATCTGGAAAACAACTTGATTGAAGGGGCATTTACAATTGAACGCTTAAACCTCATCAATATCCTTTCTAGCCAAATGGCCATTTCTTTGGAGAATGCAATGCTTTACCAAAATATGGAGGATAAAATTCGATTGAGAACCAAACAGCTCAACGAGGAGAAGGAAAAATCTGAGGAATTATTGTTGAATATTTTGCCTCCAGAAATTGCCAGTGAACTGAAAAATAATGGGATGTCCAAGGCACGGAATTTTAATGATGTAAGCGTCATGTTTACTGACATCGTCAACTTTTCCGGATTATGTGAAGTCCTTACAGCGGAAGAATTAGTGGCTGAATTAAACTATTTCTACTGCGAATTTGACCGAATTGTAGATCGATATGGGATCGAAAAAATTAAGACAGTCGGAGATAGCTACATGTGTGCCGGCGGATTGAATTTTACCAAAGAGTTTGATGCCTCTAATATTATTTTAGCTGCTTTTGAAATAAATGAATTCATACAAGAGCATATGAAATCAAAGATTTCTGAAGGAAAACCGCCGATTAGTATGCGGATTGGAATCCACACAGGGCCTGTTATAGCAGGAATCGTTGGGATAAAAAAGTTTGCATACGACATCTGGGGAGATACTGTAAATGTTGCCTCGCGAATGGAAACAGCAGGAGAATCTGGAAAAATTAATATTAGTGGACAAACCTATGAGCTGATCAAAGATAAATTTAACTGTACACCTCGGGGAAAAATCAAGGTTAAAAACAAAGGTCAGGTAGAAATGTATTTTGTTGATTCAAAAATTTGATCCATCTAGTTAGATGGATTTTTCGAGTTTAATATTTTATTCAAATTGTAACTAGTTTAATATGAGTTATTTATCTTACCCGAGGATTAATTTTTACGGTCGATTTTTTACCGATCCTTCTACTGTAAACAATGATCCTACCCATTATGAAGTTGACAATACTGTTCCTTCCCCATGGCAGAATCCAAAAGGACTTCACAAGTTTCAGCTCCAAGATTGTAGTATAGTTTCTACCATAGGGAAGGACGGAGAAATACAAGATCCAATCTTGGGACTTCCATTTATCACCACTGATAAACCTTCAGCGGCCAAAATTGCTGATATAGATGTTTACCAACAAGGAGTTCCTACTATTTATGGGATGGAAGTTAGTATCCCAATTTCTGACTCAATCAGCCTGACAGGATTGATTGACCCTGCAGTGCTTAATCAACTATGGTGGGTATCTGTTTTGGCGACAAGGAGTTGGCAAGATGCAGATTACCAAATGGATAGTTTTGGAGGAGATATGAATGCAAGTGGTGTTTACCAATCCATTTTACGTGTTCCTTTTTCCTCTTGGCCTAGTGATGAGGTTTCTCCGGTTTTAAAAGAATTGAAAGCCAGAACATTGCAAGAAAATGGAAATTACTTGGTGTCTATTCGATTTGTAGTAGATGGATATAGAAATGTCCCAGAGGATAAGCAATATCAGACTGGGAGAATTACGGGTTCATTGGGACCTGTTTTTGCCAATGAACCGCTTTATAGTCCCGGTGTTAGAATACTAAATGGGAGAACTCAAGATAAAAGTGATCCTTGGCATTATCCAATGTTCAACAACTGTCCCTTTACAATTGATAAGGAAAGAAAACTTTTGATTATGGACTTGGCAAATGGAATTTGCAGAAAGAATGCGGGAGGTCCACCCGTAGATTTGGGAACTTTGACAGCTTTGATTAAGCCTGAACATTCAGATCCAATTTTAATAGGAGAGGTAGATTATTTAGAATATTGTTTTAATACTTATTCCCACATTGTCCAGCTACCATTAAGTGAAGATCAAATCACTGTCCTTAATTCATCAGCATTAAGCCTCAAGATATCCAGAACAGATATTGGGCCTTCTGAGATATTTGTAGAAGATATTAAACCAGTAAATATTGAAATAGAAGTTAGACCCATTCGAATTGAAGGATCACCAGGAAGTGTAGCGACTACTAAAGTTTATGTTAGTAGGCTAGGGAAGCCTGTATCTGGTAAAAAATTGGGAGTTCAAATTTTAAGTGTTCATGGAAACACTCCAGGTGCAACGGTCCCACCTTCGAACCCTGGAAATACTCCTCAGGCATTTGGCGCTATTGATGCCTCTGTCACTGAAACAGACTCTTTAGGTTTTGCAACTGTTTCTATTGTAGTGCTAAAAGATCCGGGATTTAGAACACCCCAATTGGATGGCCAATTATATTTTATCAATCTATATGACACGGATTTCCCTGTTCCTTCTAGTGTTTCCCAAAGCGCCATGATTTCATGCCTTGTTTGGTCAGATTATAAAGTTAAAAAAAATCCAAAGTGGGAAGATGTTCAAGATATATTAGCTCCATATGTAAAGCTGTTTCCAGGAATGACGGAAAAAATAAATCTTATCGATTTTAAGTCCTTTGAAATTTTTGCCAAAAATCCACCTTGGGTACATATGTATGGTCCAGATACCCCTCCTTCGCATGGAATATCGGCAGGTGCTATTGGGTTTTTCATGACTAGAGACGAAAATGACCCGAGGTATATGCCTGTAACGCGGGATTTATCAAAGGCAAAAAGAGATACGGTCTTAAATTTTATTTTTAATCTCCAAAAGGGCACAGCCACTGGACCAAACAATCAAGAATCATGAACAAATTTATTTTAAAATCTATTGGATTGGTGGGATTAGCCAGTGTTGTATTCTCCTCCTGTGAAAATTCAGGAAACGGGGGTTCAGAAACTTCTGAAGAAGCCCAAGGGATTATGATGGTACAAACGAGCGTACCAGATCCAAATATCCAAGAGGATGTTTTGCCTTATACGATAGAATTTGTGGAGCAAGAATTTTCCAATAAACCGGCGCTTCCTGGATTGCAATCCTTTACAAGTGCAGTAAATCAGGCAGGGGAAATCTTAGTTGTTGGAGGAAGAAGGCAAGGATTACATACGTTTAAAGCTGCTCCCGAGAAAAATTTTATTCCAGATAGTGCCAATAACTTTCTTTATGTGGTTAATCCTGAGACAGGTGACTTTTGGTCATTCGATGTGAATGGGTTGAAAGATGAGCTTTCTGCTCCTTTACAATCTAATAATTTGCAGGGATTTCATGATGAAGAAACCGATGAAATGTATGTGATTGGAGGCTACGGATGGAAGGCTGACGGTACCGATATGAAGACCTTTCCTAGTATCATCCGATTCAAAGTCGAGGCAGTAAGCCAGGCAATCAAAAATGGAGCCTCCACAAGTGAAATGGAGGCCCTTATGGAATATGGAGAAGACGACCGATTTGCTGTGACAGGGGGAGATTTAATTAAACTTAATGGAAGATTTTATCTAGTCTTTGGTCAGCGGTTTGATGGTCAATATCGAGCATTTGGTGGAACCGACTTTACACAAGAATATACTGAAGAAGTCAGAATATTTACCTTAAAACCGGGAAGCTTGGATATATTAACCTATGGCACATCAACTAGTCCAGATCCAGATCAACCTTTTCATCGAAGGGATGGAAACATTATCGAAGACCTTGATCCTAGTACTGGGCAAGAAAGAATTACTGCCTTAGGGGGTGTATTTCCTCCTGGAATTATTGGAGGATATGATTATCCCATCTATATAAATGGTCCCCAAAACCCTGTGGTAAAAAAGGATGTCCATCAGAAGTTTAGCCAATATGAATGTCCAATAATTTCTATTTATGATGATGAGGCTGAAAACAAATCTATTTATAGGACTATGTTTGGGGGAATAGGATTGTATTATTATTCTCAAGATTCAATTCAAAAAACTATCTACGATAAAGCTACAGCCCAAGGTAGAAATGATGGAATGCCATTCGTGGCAGATATAAGTACCTTTATAGAATCAGCAGATGGGACCTATTCTGAGTATATAAATTCCGAGCCGATTAAAAATAATAGACTTCTAGGATCAAGTGTAACATTTATAGGAAATCGAAATCTGGAAAGTGAAGGCAAGGCTACAAGCAATGGCATCTTGAAATTGAGTGGGCTGTCAAATGGAGAGAAAGTTCTTGCTGGATATATTCTTGGAGGTATTGAAGCAGCAGCACCTTTGCCTGATAGACCAAATGAAGGTACCTGGGCCAGTAATTCGATCTTTGCAGTTTATGTGACAAAGACTCCCTCTGGAGCTATACCAGCAAGCTTTGCTACTAAAGCAGACCCAAATACTCAGTAAATTTTAATTTCTGTTTAGTAAAAAGCGAGATTCAATCTCGCTTTTTATGGCAGGAATCAAGTTTATATAAGTCGTGAAATTCCAATACGTCACTTTTTAAGTTATTAGCATTTGCATTTTGACGATGTTAAAATCCTTTGGCACAAAGAGTCAATGTCAATTATTGAGGATTAATTACTAAGAATCATAGCTGGAAAAGAAAAGAACGGAAAATGCCAAAAGAGAATAAAGTTTGGGTCAACAGCAGAGATTGACTTGATTTTATTTAACCATTTTGAAGTAATGTGCCTAGAAATCCCATTTAGTAAATATTCCAAAATTATTTGCAGTTTCCTTAAAGGGTCCATAGGCATCCCAATTGGCGCCTAGACCAAATGACAAAGGTCCTTTTTTTAGTCCTCCTCTGAGATAAATGAAGCTTCTATTGTGGTTTGATTCTCCTAAGCTTCTATTATATACAAACTGAATTCTGGAGTAAATAGACCAGGCTTCATTGAGTGGTGGTTTAAACTCATAGAGACCAAAAATCTTTGCATCCTGACCTTCATTAAGGAAAAAATTTACCACGGTCAAAGTGAGGACTTTCCGGTTTGAGAATACATGTTGAAAGCCAACAGTAGGACTAAACCCAGCCTTTGAGTTGGCTTCTACTCCGGTGGAAATGGCAATCCCTTTTTTGCCTATGGAATAGTTTACCTGAATAGGAATTACCAAGTTGTTTCCCAATTCATTTTCATTATTATAATTTTCTGAAAAAACACTAATTGCCAAAAGACTGAATTTGCTAGTAGGGGTAAAATTTCTTTTGAAAACCAACTGAAAATCGAGTCGCTTGTGACCAAACATAAGTTCAGTAGGGATGGGTGGATTACCATTTTGGGCTAATGAAATTTGGGTCGTAGTCAAAAGGACTGTTAGAATAAAACTTAAGCTTAGTGTGAATTTTGGGAATTTGTTTTTCATGGCATTTGTTAATCTGATCAAAATTATCAGAAAGAAACTTCATGAAAATTGCTCTATGTCAATGTTTTACTTAAATCTTGGATTTGATCCGGCTAAGTGTAAATGGTGTGATTCCAAGATAAGATGCAATCATTTTGTTAGGGATTCGACTTAATAAATTCGGATTATATTTCACTGCCCACTTAAGTCTTTCTATCGCCTCCATCCCTTGAAAGTTGTATATTCTTTTTTGGGAAGTGATGTAAGCATTTTCCAAAATGTTCCGATAGACTTTGTTCATAGCAGGAGAAACTTCAACTAGATTATAAAAGTCAATTTTGTGAATTGCTAAGATTTCGGAGGTTTCATTAGACTGAATATATTCCTGAGAAATTTCGTTAGTAATCAAGCTGGTTAAATTAGACGCAAATTTGTTCTCCAAAGCAAAATATCGGATTAACTCCTGCCCATCCTCCTTGATTTTATAAAGTCTTAATGAACCGTTCAGAACAAAATAATTGAAGTTGCATGGCTCACCTTCTCTAACTAAAATCTGATTTCGTTTTAGTTTCTGATGAGAGAATTTAGAAAGGATCAAATCAATCTCTTCTTCTTCAATGGTGTGTAATTCTTTGATATATGCAACCAATTGATCAAAAGGCTTCATAAAAATGATTTTGGGTTTATTTGACAGCCAAAGGCTTGAATCTTTCCTTGCTTTCCAAGTTAAAAATTAAATCGGATAAGAGATACCTTCGAAGTATTTGCTTCATTTGCTAAAATTTATTTTTGAAGATTCAGTCAATTCTGTTGCATAGCGCTGGTTTCAATATTTTTCCCTTTTTTCGTAACATGGATTTCCAATGGCTCCTTGATGGTTTAAAAGAAGGCTTGCAGCAGATGAGCTTGCTGGAAGGGATCGCTGTCTTTTTTGGGATTGCATCTGTTTATTATTCCATCAAAGAGAACATTTGGGTGTACCCTACGGGAATCATCTCCACTTTAATTTATGTGTGGATTTGCTTTCAATACAAGCTGTATGCAGATATGGGGATCAATGCTTATTATTTCAGCATGTCCATCTATGGATGGTATGTGTGGACGCATCCAAAAGAAGGGAAAACAGTCTTACCGGTTACTTGGTTGAAGCCGTCTGGTTGGTTTTTTTCAATCGTCCTGTTGTTATTTTCTTACTTAGTTTTATACCTGATTCTATCCCAATTTACAGATAGTGATGTGCCCTATTGGGATTCATTCACCACCGCTTCAGCCTTTGTTGGGATGTGGCTGATGGCAAAGAAGAAAGTGGAAAACTGGATATTTTGGATTATTACCGATTTGGTTTCTGTGCCACTTTATTTCTACAAAGGATTAATTTTAACTTCCTTTCAATTTATGTTTTTCACAGTGTTGGCAACCATGGGCTTGTTGGCCTGGATAAAATCTGAACGAAGTTATGCAGCCTAAACGAATACTGATTCTAGGTCCTGAATCAACTGGGAAAAGCACCTTATGTCAAGACTTATCCACAGCCTTTCATGAACCTTGGGTTCCAGAATTTGCCCGGGAATATTTGGAAAAACTGGGTAAGCCATATCAATACGAGGATTTATTGGAAATTGCCAAAGGGCAAGTGAAATTGGAAGATCAACTTGCTCATAAGGCGAACAAATACCTTTTTTGCGATACAGATTTACGAGTTATTCACATTTGGTCCGATCATCGATTCGAAAAAACTGACCCTTGGGTCTTAGGTCAAATCCAAGAGAGAACTTATAGCCTGATTTTATTGACCGATACTGACTTGCCCTGGGAGCCTGACCCACAACGGGAATATCCGGAACTGGAAATGAGGAAGTATTTCTTTGATAAATATTTTCAACTTGCTCAACAAAGCGGGTTTCCATTCGAGGTGGTCAGTGGGAATGAGTCTTCTCGACTTAAACAAGCAATAGATTATATCAACAAATACCTTAACAAAAACAGCCCAGTATGAATCGAATCTTTTTATCTCTTTTAGCTGCTATCCTTTTTATTGGATGCTCTTCACCAGAAGAAAATCCAACCAAGCCTAATATTGTATATATTCTCGCTGATGATTTGGGCTTTGGGGAAGTTGGTTACCAAGGACAGGAGAAGATTCATACTCCGAATATAGATGCATTAGCTGCTTCTGGAATGGTATTTACGAATCATTACTCAGGAGCTCCTGTTTGTGCTCCGGCCAGATGTATTTTATTAACTGGGAAGCATGGAGGGCATGCTTATATTCGTGGAAATGACGAATGGAGAGAAAGAGGAGAGGTTTGGGATTATGCCAAAGCTGCGGCAGATCCCAATTTAGAGGGGCAACGACCTTTACCTACCGGAACAGTGACACTTGCTTCTCTTTTGCAAGGTCAAGGTTATAAAACTGGAATTGTGGGTAAATGGGGTTTAGGAGCTCCTACTACGGAAAGTATTCCCACAAAAATGGGCTTTGATTACTTCTATGGTTACAATTGTCAAAGACAAGCACACAATCTTTATCCACCACATATGTGGGAAAATGAAAGGAAAGTGCCTCTTAATAATCCTATTGTGGTTCCCAATACAAAATTGGACCCGGAAGCTGATCCCAATGATCCCGCCAGCTATGCTAAATACCAGCAGAAGGATTATGCGCCAACCTTAATGCATGAAAAGGTTTTAAGTTTCTTGGAGGAAAGTAAAGATGAGCCTTTTTTCTTATACTATGCTTCCCCCTTGCCTCATGTTCCTCTGCAGGCGCCTGAAGAAGATGTGGATAAGTATGAATCGGAATTTGGGGACGAAGCTCCTTATGATGGATCAAGAGGATACTTTCCAAATAGATATCCACATGCCACTTATGCTGCCATGATCACCCTCCTTGACCAACAAATCGGTGAGGTTCGTGATAAACTGAAAGAATTGGGATTGGAGGAGAATACCATCATTGTGGTAACAAGCGATAATGGACCGACTTATACTGGAGGTGTGGATTTTGATTATTTCGAAAGTTCAAAGCCATTTACCAATGGCTATGGGAGAACCAAGGGCTTTGTATATGAAGGAGGAATCAGAATCCCAATGCTGGTAAGTTGGCCAGGTAAAGTTCAAGCTGGTTCTACCACTGATCACATCTCGGCCTTTTATGATGTTATGCCTACTATATGTGATCTATTAGGGATTCCCGTTCCTGCTGATGCAGATGGGAAAAGCTTTTTACCGGCACTTCTAGGTCAGGAACAAGAGGAACATGAATACTTGTTTTGGGAATTTCCGGAGTATGGAGGACAGCAGGCTGTAAGAATGGGGAAATGGAAGGCGGTTCGCCAGAATATTGTAAAGGAAGAAAATCTGGAAATTGAATTGTATGACTTATCAGTAGACCCGAAGGAGCAAAACAATGTGGCAGAAACCCATCCGGAAATCGTGAAAAAGATGGAAGAGATAATGAAGAAGGAACATACCACTCCAGAAATAGACCGCTTCAAAATGGCTGCATTGGGAGATAAATAAGTTTTACACAACTTAATTGTTTACCATTTTCCTAGAGAAAGTGTAGCGGCCTCAACGAGCCTCATCATATCTGGATGATAATTATTGTTAAGGATGATGATCGTCTTATTTTCTTCAATGTATCTTACAATAATGGTTTTGTATCCGGGATTATCTCCTGTATGCATGACCATTTTTCCTAAGGGGCTTTTGGGTTCTAATTCCCAACCGAATCCATAATAGCTTCTGGTTCCATCATTAAGCTTGGCAGGAGAATAGGCGAGTTCCATGGTTTGTTGGGAAACCAATTGATCGGTATATAAAGCTTGATCCCATAATAAAAGGTCTAGGGCAGTACTACTTACTCTCCCCGGACCTTTTCTGTTTCCTAACCATACGGTATAATCCGAGGAGTGGAAGTTATTTGCGTTGACATATTCTCCAGCCTCATTTTTTATGTGTCCAGCCGCAAAGTTTTTTACTTTGGCTTTTGCTTCAGGGGATCGGATATCGGTGTTTTTCATTCCTAAAGGCTGAAATATCCATTCTCTCATTAATTCTACAAAATCCCTACCTGTGGCTTTTTCGACAATACTTGCCAAAAATACATACCCGGTATTGCTGTATTCGTACTTTTCTCCTGGTTCAAAAAGCATAGGAGGTTGATACCGGTTCAGGTATTCGAGAATATCAGGATTACCTGCTAATTTGCTCTTATCCCAATGCTCATCCATGACCGCTTGATAATCGGGTACGCCACTTGTATGTGTTAATAATTGTCGAATTGTAATTCCACGGTACGGGATGTCCAAGTATTTCCCTACTGGATCATCATAATCCAGCAGTCCTTTCTCCTGGCACATCATAATCATCATGGCAGTAAATTGCTTGGATACCGATGCCATTTCAAAAATGTCGTTCTTCTTTAAAGCGACCAGGTTCTCAAAGGATCGCAAGCCTATGGCTTCTTGGTACAAGACTTTACCTTCCTGAGCTACTAATATGACTCCCGAAAACCCTTCACTTCTTGCTTTTTCTACTGCGTCTACCAGAATTTTTTCTTGTGCAATTGTTAAAGAGGTAAATGCAAAAAATAGTAGGATGAATTGGAAGATTAATTTTTTCATGCGCTTGGGGTAAGTGAATAGAAAAATACAAAACCTTTTCCTCATGCACTAATAGGGGAAATGTAAAAAGTGGAAAATAAGAAAGCCACAGTTATCTGTGGCTTTCTTATTTGATCCGGTTTGAATTTGAATTAGTTATCCAATCCGCCTCTTCTGGTAGGAGATCTTTGTGCTGGCCATTCAGTTGGCTCACCATTCCTTCCTATAGGAACTCTCATTTCTCTAGATACCATATTTTCTTCTTCACTGGCCATATAAACCATGATAGCAGCCATGATCACATTGCTTTGAACATCATCAAAAACAATTTTGTCATAAGTGTCCAAGTTGGTATGCCAAGTGTAGTTGAAATAAGACCAGTTCAAGGAACTTAAAGAGAATGCTGGGACTCCTGCAGCTACGAAAGAAGCATAATCAGAACCTCCTCCGCCTGGATTCCCAGGGAAATTCGTGTTGATATCTCTCGTGATATCTCTTGGAACTTTGGACATCCATCTTCCTAAATATTCATAGCTATCTACAAACCCTTGACCTGAAACATTGGCTACTCTACCTGTTCCGTTGTCTTGGTTAAATAAGGCTTGGATTTTATCCATCATTTCTGGATGATCTTCTACAAATGCTCTTGACCCGTTTAATCCTTGTTCCTCAGAACCCCAATGTCCTACCAAAATTGTTCTTTTTGGATTTGGGTAGATTTTTTTCAAAACTCTCATTACTTCCATCATCATGATGGTTCCGGTTCCATTGTCGGTAGCTCCTGTACCACCATCCCAAGAGTCAAAATGGGCTGATAACATTACATACTCATCTGGTTTTTCTGTTCCTTTGATTTCCGCAATGGTGTTGAAAGTAGGAACTACCCCAAGATCTTTGGATTGTGCATTGAGATGGATCATTGGTTTTTCTCCACCTTCAGCTAGTCTAAATAGTAGGCCATAATCTTCTAATGAAAGATCGATGGTAGGCACTTTTTTGGTATAAGCAGAGAAAATTTTATTTGCTCCGAATCCTTGAGACCAATAAGAGGTAATGATTCCCAACGCCCCCGCATCTTCCAAAGCGGTTGGAAGTTCTCTTCTGCCTTTACCGGTTTTTTGAAGTCTTTCATTCCACGCTCTATTGGATTCTGTGCGTTCCTCTTTCATCTTTTCGAAAGATTCTTCCGTGGCAAACTCTTCCCAATTGTAATCTGGTCTACCTGTGATTTGTGGAGCGGAGATCATTACGTATTTTCCTTTTACAGATGGTAGCCAAGCTTGGAAAGCAGCTTCATCTGCCACATCAGGAATGACTACTACTTCTCCTTCGGCTCCTCCTTTTGGGGATGCTGGGCTCCAGGCTAATTGTTGACCTGCCAAAGATTTGGTCCAAGGAGCTACCATATCAATATGGGTGATTCCTCTTTCCCATCCTTTCCACTCACCCCATTGTTCGTTTCGGGCTTCAATTCCCCAACCTTCATATTTCGCTACAGCCCAATCATGAGCTTTCTGCATATTGGGAGTTCCCACTAATCTTGGACCGATTCCGTCCATTAATTCATGAGCAATTTCTTTTAACTGAGAATTTTCAGTTTCTTCCTTGATGATCTTTTCGATGATTTCGTCTTGGGCTTGCACTTGGCCTCCCAAAATCAACATCAAACTAAGACCGAGTAGGTATCTCTTTTTCATATTTGGTGTATTTAAACGATAAAAATAGGCTTTGAAAAACGCATTTCCACACCGCTGGTGGATTTGTAATTGTTTATGGAAAGTCACTCTTGGAAATTCCAATAAACTCAGGGGTTTGAAAAATGAAAAAACAATAATTCTGCGGTTTTTCATTAAACCAAGATGCTTAATATGTATGGGGCTATCTGTATATTTTTTGTAGATTTCAACTTTGCACAATCCCTTAATGAATGATTGCAACTCTTTTTCAATTCTTTTTACTTCTCCAGTTTAACCCATCTGATGTATGGGATAGAAATCCTGTAGCATTAACTGATACCTTGTATTATCAAAATCCAGTATTTGAGCCGGTTCTTGCGGACCCAACAGTTATTCGTGATGGAGAATACTTTTATGCTTATGGTACGGAGGACAACTGGGGGGAAGAAGGAGGCTATCATTTAGTTCCGGTAATCCAATCCAAAGATCTGGTCAATTGGCAATTTTTAGGGAACTCCATGGCCCAAAAACCAAATTGGAAAGAACGAGGAGGAATCTGGGCTCCAGATGTGACCAAAGTAGGCAACCGATTTTTTATGTATTATTCCTTTTCAACTTGGGGTGACCCTAACCCGGGTATTGGTTTGGCCATTGCGAATTCTCCCGAGGGACCATTTGTGGATCAGGGTCCGGTTTTCACTTCTGAAGAAATAGGAGTAAAAAACTCAATTGATCCTTTCTATTTTGAGCAGAATTCCAATAAGTACTTGATTTGGGGAAGTTTTCATGGACTTTTTTTGACTAAGCTTTCCGCTGATGGTACCAAAGCGTTAGGCGATATAATTAAACTTGCTGGAAATCATTTGGAAGCAGCATATTTAGTAAAGAAGGGAGAATACTTTTTTCTTTTTGGTTCTTCTGGAACCTGTTGTGAAGGAGCCAATAGTACTTATCGAGTCCTTGTGGGAAGATCAAAAAATATAGAGGGACCTTATGTAGATCAAGAAGGCAGGAATTTATTGAATGAATCCTCAGGGACTTTAGTGGTAAGGAGCAATCTGGAAGATAATGGTTTTGCCGGACCTGGACATAATTCGGAGATCGTTTCTGATTCAAATGGAAATGACTGGTTGCTTTATCATGGAATGGATAAAAAAAAGCCGAAATTGGGCAATGGAACCAATCGGAGAGTCTTGCTTTTGGATCAATTGATTTGGAAGGAAGGTTGGCCAAGAATTGAAAATTATGAACCAAGCATTGCTCCAAAAATTGCGCCCCAATTTGACGAATAAAACCCAATCTAAACCCATGTATCAGTACACCAGAACAGCTTTTTTACTACTAAGTATTACAATAACTTCTTTTGCCTGCCAAAATGGTTCCGGTGGTAATGAAGTGACCATTGTTGATAAAATTGAAACTCAAGCTACCAATCAATATTATGTAAGTAATCGAGCACCATTGATCCCAAGTTCTTTAATTAAACTGCCTGTGGGATCGGTAAAACCAGAGGGTTTTTTAAAGGAATACCTGTTGAGGCAAAAAGAGGGTTTGACAGGGAATTTAGGAGAAATTTCTGCCTGGCTTCAAAAAACGGATAACGCTTGGCTTTCTCCCGATGGAGAAGGTAAATGGGGATGGGAAGAGGTTCCTTATTGGTTGAAAGGCTATGCGAATATTGGCTACATTTTGGAGGATCAAAAAATGATCGACGAGGCGATGGTCTGGATAGAAGGGACCTTGAATAGCCAACGGGAAGATGGGAATTTTGGCCCAAAGCATTTTGATGGGGACAATCAGGATTTTTGGGCAAATATGATCATGCTCTATTGCCTTCAGTCGTATTATGAATATTCCCAAGATCCTCGGGTGTTGGAATTAATGACCAATTATTTCAAGTACGAGTTGACTGTTCCGGATGAAAATTTTTTAGAAGGCTATTGGCAAAAGCTTCGTGGAGGAGATAATTTGCATAGCGTGTTCTGGCTATACAATCGAACAGGAGACGAATTTTTATTGGATTTGGCGGAGAAAATTCATCGAAATACTGCCAATTGGACAGGAAGGGATTTACCCTTAGAAGATATTAAAAACTATTATGAAGTAAGAGATGGAGGGGAAGTTCCTGACTGGTATAGAGATCAGGTGGATTGGCATAATGTGAACCATGCCCAAGCATTTAGAGAACCTGCTCAATATTACTTGCTTTCCAAAAATGAACAGGACTTAAAGGCTTCATATGAAAATTTTGAAATCATTCGGAACCACTTTGGACAGGTACCAGGGGGAATGTTTGGTGCTGATGAAGATGCTAGACCAGGGTATGCAGACCCAAGACAAGGAGTAGAAACCTGTGGGATGGTAGAGCAAATGAATTCAGACGAACATATGCTTAGAATCACCGGAGATCCTTTTTGGGGAGATCATGCAGAGGAAGTTGCCTATAATACCTATCCAGCTGCAGTCATGCCGGATTTTAAGGCATTGCATTACATCACCTCTCCCAATATGGCTTTGTTGGATGCGGAAAATCATTTTCCAGGAATTGGAAACAAAGGGCCATTTTTGATGATGAACCCGTTTAGCTCTAGATGTTGCCAGCATAATCATTCGCAAGGTTGGCCATATTTTATAGAAAACCTATGGATGGCCACACCCGACAATGGGGTTGCAGCGACACTCTATGGTGCAAATCAAGTGGAAGTCAAAGTGGGAGATGGAACGTTGGTTACCATCAAAGAATCCACACACTATCCATTTGAAGAAGAAATTCAGTTTTCCTTCAGTATGGAAAAGCCAGTGGAATTCCCTCTTTATTTAAGGATTCCTGAATGGGTAAAAAGTGCCTCTATTTCTATTAATGGAGAACTTGTAAGAGATCAAATTTCGGGAATTGGCTTTGCTAAAATCAATCGAACTTGGTACAGTGGAGATCAGATATCCATTCAACTGCCAATGGAAATAGAGACTAAACGTTGGGAGAAAAACAGTAACAGTTTAAGTGTGAGCAGAGGTCCTTTGACTTATTCCTTGAAAATCAGAGAGAAATATCTAAAAAAGGATAGTGATGAAACGGCCATCAGGGATTCCAAATGGCAAGATGGGGTGGATACCAAAAAATGGCCTTCTTGGGAAGTTCATCCTGTAACGGACTGGAATTATAGCATCATTGTCGATGAAAATGATCCTGCATCCTCTTTTGAAGTGATGAAGGGGAAATGGCCTTCTTCTAACTTTCCATTTACGCTGGAAGAGGTTCCAATCAAAATGGTGGTAAAGGCTCAGCAAATTCCGGAATGGCAATTCGATCAATATGGTTTGGTTGGAGAATTGAATGACCTTCCCAAAACTTCCGATCAACCTGTAGTAGATGTGACCTTGATCCCGATGGGAGCTGCAAGGTTAAGAATTACCGCTTTTCCAGAATTAAAAAATAGTCCAAGCACCAATGAATAAGAGATTTTTTCTAATCAGATTAATCCTGATCTTTCTTTTGATTGAAGGGTTTTCCCAAGTTGGGTCGGCCCAAAAAAAGTCATTCGAAAACCCTGTTTTAGCCGGTGATAGGCCTGACCCTACCGTTGTGAAAATAGGCAAGTATTATTATGCCTCTGCTACTTCCAATGAATGGGCTCCTCTTTTTCCTATTTTTAAATCCGATGACTTAGTAAATTGGGAGTTGGTAAATTATGTGTTTCCAGATGGTGCGCCAACTTGGGCAAAAAATAATTTCTGGGCACCCGAGCTTTCCTATGATGAGGAGCAAAAGAGAATCTATGCCTATTACACAGCCAGGGATAAGGAAAGTAACCGTTTAAGTGTAGCAGTGGCAAGTGCCTCGACACCAGAAAGCAAATTCACTGATCACGGTCCGTTGGTGGCACAGGAATATGGTTCCATAGATGCATTTGAAGCGAGAGATGAAAACGGAAAACTCTATGTACTGTGGAAAGAGGATGGAAACAGTAAAGGACAGAAAACTCCGATTTGGGCCCAGGAAATTAAAGAAGATCGTTCCAAACTAATTGGTGAAAGACATGAACTCTTTCATAATGACCAAGAGTGGGAAGGAGGATTGGTAGAAGGAATCGCGATTTTTAGGAAGAATGGGTATTTCTATGCCACCTATTCCGCTAGAGGTTGTTGTGAAATCTCCTGCGATTATGTCACTGGAGTTGCCAGAAGTAAATCGCTTTTAGGCCCTTGGGAGAAATATGAGATGAATCCGGTGATCAAGGATAATGAAAATTGGAAATGTCCAGGGCATGGTACAGTGGTCGAGAAGGACGGGGAGCTTTGGCTGCTAAACCATGCGTACAATCAAGAGGGTAGTGTATATGTGGGCAGGCAGGGAGTATTGCAAAAAGTTGAATGGACGGATGATTTTTGGCCTGTATTTGCAAATGATGAAGAGTACTCTCGTAGCAAATCCTCCCTTGATTTTATTGATAATTTCAAAAGCAGATTAGACCCGGTTTGGCAATGGAGAGTAACTCAGGAAATTAATTTTGATACGGGGAAAGAAGGGCTAAAACTTCAGGCTTCTGAGGAAAATGAAAAGCTGGGAACCTTACTTGTGCAAGGAACGAAATCCTTGGATTACCAATATGAAGCCATTATTATTCCTCATGAACAGGTGGAGGCTGGTTTGGCTGTCATTGGAGGAGCCAACAATGGCTTTGGTGCACCCGTGGCTGGAATGGGAATATCGGTAAAAGGCGATCAACTTATACTTTGGGAAACGATCAACCAACAAACAAAAGAAATAGCCTCACATAAGATTCCAGAAGGTAAGGAAGTAAAACTTATTTTGTCCATGAAGGATGGGTACAAAATGAGCACCTCTGCAGAAGTAGGAGAAGAGTCCATTTCTTTGGGAAAAGTTCAGGAAGTAAAACACCTAGTTCCTTGGGGAATGGGATTTAGACTAGGTATGGTTGCCAAAGGGCAAACTGATTCCTATGCTCATTTTAAAGAGGTGAAAATTTCTTATTGAGAACCCTTAAAATAGATTGTATAAAATTATATTGTTTGATAACCAGTAGACCTATGAAAAAAATTTTGATGGTGGGAGCTTACCTATTAGCTGCTCAACAATTTGCAACAGCACAGACAATTGAATATCAGCCAGTTTCAGGAAAAATAATGACCGAATGGGCAGCAAAAGTAGATCCAGAGAATGTGCATCAAGAATATCCAAGACCTCAAATGACCCGTGAAAACTGGGTCAATTTGAATGGACTTTGGGACTATGCTATTCTACCCAAAGGGACAGCAATGCCCAGCAATTATGATGGTGAGATTTTAGTCCCTTTTGCTATAGAATCAGCTCTTTCTGGAGTTGGTAAGACAGTGGGAAAAGACAACGAATTATGGTATAACACTACTTTTTCGACACCAAAAAAAGGAAGCAAGGATAAAGTATTGTTACACTTTGTAGCATCAGACTGGGAGACAGAAGTATTTGTCAATGGGCAATCCGTAGGTGTGCATAAAGGAGGATATGATCCTTTTCAATTTGATATTACTGAATTTTTAAAATCTGGGAAAAACCAATCGCTCCAGGTAAGGATTTGGGATCCCAGCAATGATGGACCACAACCAAGAGGAAAGCAAGTAAACAAGCCGGGAGGGATTTGGTATACTCCTGTGACCGGGATTTGGGAAACTGTTTGGCTAGAAACAGTTCCTACAAGTTATATTTCTGGGATTAGAAACTCCTCTGACATTCATTCCAAGCAAATTATAGTAAGCCCTGAAGTGAGCGGAGTTGAAGAAGGTCATCAGGTAAAGGTTTCTGCCTGGAAAGATGGAACTATGCTGGCCGAAGAAACAATCAGTCCTAATGGAACAGCAAAGCTGAACATACCCAATGCAGAATTATGGGAGCCTGGAAATCCCGTGCTATATGATTTGAAAGTTGAGTTGATCAATGGAAAGAAAGTCCTTGATGAAGTGGGAAGTTATGCAGCCCTTCGTGAAATCAAGAAAGCTCCTGATGCCAATGGTATCCAGCGCATGATGTTAAACGGTAAATTCCTTTTCCAGTATGGACCCCTAGATCAGGGATGGTGGCCAGATGGATTGTATACGGCTCCTTCTGAGGAGGCGATGGTGTATGACATTGCCAAAACCAAGGAGATGGGATTCAACATGATTAGAAAACATGTGAAAGTTGAACCAGCTAGATGGTATTATGCCTGCGATAAAATGGGTATGTTGGTGTGGCAGGATATGCCAAGCGGTGATATGGGGAATGGCTGGGAGATGAAATTGGCTGTACTAGGAAGTCAAACTGACAGGGATCGTACTCCTGAATCTGAAGCGATTTATAGAACAGAATGGAAAGAAATCATGGATGATTTTTACAATTTTCCTTCCATCGTGGTTTGGGTACCTTTCAACGAGGCTTGGGGGCAGTTCAAGACCAAAGAAATCACAGAATGGACCGAGTCCCATGATCCAAGTAGGTTAGTGAATTCTGCTAGTGGAGGAAATTTTGAAATGGATGGAACTAAGATCACAGGAGACATCATTGACCTTCACAATTACCCTGATGCAAAAATGCCTGCCCCTGGAATTTATGGTAAGGATAATATCCTTGTTTTAGGTGAATTTGGAGGCTTAGGACTTCCTGTAGATGGTCACGTCTGGCAACAGAAAGACAATTGGGGGTATCAGAGCTTCAAAAATGAACAAGAGCTTTTAGCCAAATACTCCCAATTGATGAATAGAATGGAAGAATTAATAGCAGCAGGTCTTTCAGCAGCAGTGTACACCCAAACTACCGATGTGGAAGTGGAGACGAATGGTTTGATGACCTATGACCGTAAAATCATTAAAATGAAAGCGGCTGAGTTAAAATCTCTTCATGATCGACTTTATAAGGTTTCTATTCAGTAAAATCAGGTAAATTGAAAGGGTAGAAAGGTTCAATGAAACCCTTTCTATCCCAATTTCCCAATTCAAACTGGTTCCCAAAACGATGAAAAATATAATCCAAATCCTAGGCTTGAGCTGTATCGTTCTTATGTTTGCCTGTGCTCAAAAAAAACAAACCGAAATGCCTGAAGAAACTATGATTCCAGAAGAAAGCCCCTACCAAATCCTGACTTTATCCAATAGCAAAGGAATGAAAATGACGGTCACCAATTTAGGTGCAAGGGTAATGACCTTACTTGTCCCCGATAAAAATGGGGAGTTAATCGATGTAGTGTTAGGGTTTGACACTCCTTCAGAATACCTCACGTCACCTGAACCATTTTTTGGAACTGCTGTGGGTAGGTATGGAAATAGAATTGCAAAAGGAAAATTTGATTTGAATGGACAAACCTATTCTTTGGCTCTCAATAACGGAGCAAATTCCTTACATGGTGGACCAGGAGGTTTCCACAATGTGATATGGAATATTGAAGAGGCTGATGATTCTCATATCGTTTTTACCTACTTATCTAAAGATGGAGAGGAAGGTTTTCCTGGGAATTTGAATGTGAAAATGACCTATTTTCTAACAGAGGATAATGAGTTTAAGATCACGTATGAGGCCGAAACCGATAAAGCTACACCAGTCAACTTAACCCATCATTCCTTTTTCAATTTAGATGGTGCGGGAAGTGGTGATGTGCTAGATCAAGAGCTTCAGCTAATGGCTAGTAAATATACCCCTGTTGATAGTACCCTAATTCCTTTAGGAACCAATGAACCTGTAGCCGGAACACCTTTTGATTTTACACAGTCAAAACCTATCGGTCAGGACATCAACCAAGACAATCAACAATTGCAATTTGGTGGGGGATTTGACCATAACTGGGTACTGGATAAAAAAGAAAAAGGAGCATTAGAATTAGCTGCTACCGCCTATTCACCGAATTCAGGTATTGAAATGGAGGTTTATACTACCGAACCAGGAATCCAGTTTTATGCAGGAAATTTCTTAGACGGGACTGCGATGGGTAAAGGAGGCGTCGCTTATGAATATAGATCTGCATTTTGCCTGGAAACACAGCATTTTCCAGATTCTCCAAATCAACCGAACTTCCCGTCTACGATTTTGGAGCCTGGAGATCAATACGAACAAACTTGTATTTACAAATTTGGGATAAAATAGAATTCAGATTTGATTGAATACAAAAGGGGATCAGATTTCATGTAATCTGGTCCCCTTTTTATCGTTCGTTCCACCCTTTCCCTTCAAAAATCTTGATCATGGATTTTTCTATCCTTGAAAAACGAGTGACTGATTGTTTGGCTTGTGAAAAATAGAGGTTATATCCTCTTTGCCTTCCTGGGGTCAATGCTTCAAATGCAGATTTGAAAGAAGGATCTTCCTCCAACTTTTGCTGAAGTTCATTCACAAAATCTTTTGCTGTATATTCCTTTGCTGGCAACTTTAAGCCGGATTTTTCTACTTCTATGGCCTCTGAAATTGTAGACTTTATTTGAGAGGTTAATTTTTGGATTTCCTGCACATGAGTAAACAGGATCAATCTTGCTGCATAAGTATTTTCACCCTGTTTGGACAAGATTTTATAAGGGTCTTTTAGCAGTGCTCCTTTAAAAAAGCTAAGACAACAGTATTCTTTAAAAGCACTAAGAATCAGTACATTTTCCCCTTGGTAGGTATAACAGGGAACTCCCCATTTGGATTCTTCCTTTAACTCACTTTCCTGAAGGATTGCGCGAAGAAGATCGAGTTCCTGAGCCCAAGAATGGACTTTACACTGGGGAGTTCCTCCCAAGGGACACCTTCCACATCCTTCAACGAAGTAGTTGTCTACATTTTTATTCATCATCAAACTGCTTGTATTCGTTCCAATTTTCCATAACCTCCGGATCAGAAAAAGTAAGATGGATCATTCTTTTGACAATGCTTAGGCCATTTTGGCTATTGGTGAAGTAGACAAGCCCCACTTCTGTTTTGGGAGAAAAGATAAAGAAAGCTCTAAAAATGCCATTGTCTCCCCAATGCCAGATATATTGATCTCGTGAAGTAGTATTGATTCCTAGGCCTAAACCCCATCCCAGAGAAGGATCTTTGGAGTCCATTAGTGTTTCTTGGGAAATCATTCTTGACACCAATGCAGGATCTATCAAACTCGGGTGCATGAGTTCTATCAAGAATTTCGAATAATCCTCGGCAGTAGTGTGTAAGCTATAAGCTGCATTTGCCTTATTAGGCTTGAATTTTGGATTGGGTTCATTTTTTGGGTTATGTCCTACTGCAAAATCATCTGTTTCAGGAAAAGTCAGGAAGCTCCGTTGCATTTGCAAAGGTTGAAAAACAAATTCCTGAGCAATTTCTTCCAACCTTTTCCCTTCGATGTGTTCCATTACTTTTTGAAGGAATACGAAGCCCTCCCCTGAGTATCCAAATTTGGATCCGGGTTCGAATTTGATTTCTAACTTATTGCTATTCCTGTTTTTCCTCCAGTTTGGGAATCCCGTCTGGTGGGATAGCACCATTCTTGCCGTGATCATTTGATACCTAGGATCGGAAGCTACATCTGGATATTCCATGTACTGGAAAAGAGGCTTATCCAGGTCCAACTTTCCCATTTCTACTAACTTCATGGCACAAAAGGCAACTATGGGTTTGGTCAAGGAAGCGGCCTCAAAAATGGTTTGTTTACTTATTTTACCCTCCTTTCCTTGCTCCTTACTTCCGAAAGTTTTGGAATAAGTGATCTTTCCTTGGTCGAGGATGGCGATGCTGATGCCAGGTATGTTGGCACTATCCAAAATTGTTGGAAGGGAGCCTTCAATCTTCTGAACATTCACCTGGGCGGATATGGAGTGGGAAATTAGAATTCCCCAAAAAATGAAGTGAACACCAAATTTGAAAAGCTTAACCTTCCGCATGTCAATTTTGAGTCATGAAGTGATCATAAATAAGCTTTGAAACTTTAGCCAATTGATTGGTTCCTTTGTCAAAATCCTCTAAGTTTTTAGAAAGTAGTACAAGCACGTAACTTCTACCATCTGGCAAGTAAACAATTCCTGCATCGTGGTGAACACCCGTAATGGATCCAGTTTTATGGGCGACAGTAACATCCTTGGGTAGGTAAAAGGGAATTATTTCATTGAATTGTTGATCTTTCAAAATGGAGATCATTTCCTCGCAATCAGCAGGAGTACCAGCTTGATCCTCAGCGATGGCTTTCATAATCATCATTAGGTCATTGGCTGTAGTAGAATTGCTCAATCCCAGATCATAAGCCTTTTGATCTTCCACTCCTCTTAGGACTTCAATTTTGTCAGCACCCAATGTTCTCATCGTTGCGGTTACATTTTTTGCATCTACCAATTCAATTAATACATTGGTTGCCAAATTGCTACTGACCGTAATCATGCTATACGTCAGATCATTTATTGAAACGGTAGTTCCAATTTTACTGTAAATCACATCGTCACTATCATCTCCTATGTCCATGCTGTATGGACTCCCATCGACTATACTTTTGAATTCATTGACCAAAACAATGGAATCACTAAGATCCAATTTGCCTTCTTCTTGTTGTTTGTACAATTCGATCATGACAGGAACTTTCATCGTGCTGGCAGCATGAAATTCTTCAGATGCACGGATCATTAATGTATCAGAAGGATCAGCCAAATTGATATATGCCACAGCTACATCCCCTTGGATCGAGTCAAGCTGAGCTAGCACATTTTCCCTAAGACTTGGTATTTCTATAGGTTTCTTTTGGCAGGAAATTAAAGTGAAGAATGTTAGGATAATCGTTACTAGTTGAAAATAGGAAGGAATAGAAATCAATTTAATCATTTGTGCAGGGTTCACTTAAAATTAGAAATAGGGATCTTCTAATTTATGAAATCTGGTTTAGATCAAAGGGATGAAGAAGTATTAAAAAGTTTTCATTTGAGGATCCTAGCAATGATGAGACCTTCAACTAATGAGCCAAGCAATAGAACCACCAACTCCAGCAAATTCAATAATATGGGCTCTCCAATCAGTGTATGGTAAATGAACCATTCTTGGAATACCCAGTATAGTAACCAAATAGTAAACCCCCAGAATAAGCCTTTTTTCACCCAAGTGGTTCCGGGAATAGAGTTTTTAAAGAGGGAATAAAACCATGCATGGGCTATGCTCAAGATTACCATTCCTGCGATGGACAGGGCTAAGTTTCTCTCTGGAGTAAGTTGGATAAAAAGCTCGCTTTGTAAAGAGGGGTTATATAAAATAGAATGGATCGGTGGGCTCATAAAAAGAGCTCCCATGATACCTTCACCAACAAAACCTCCAATAAGTCCGGCAAGAATAATTTTGAATTTCCTCTCCATACGTATGTTAAAGATAGTCTTTAGGACGAAAACATTTCAATTTATTCATTTCCAAAACCTGCATTGGGATTCATTCAATGTACAAATGAAGGGTTTTTCAAAGTAGCTGAGTTGATCCATCAAATGATAGGGGAAATGGTTTTGTCCACTTCTATTTTAAACCTAAGGCAATAATTTTCGCTGGGCCTATTGATCCTCCCACTGCAAAGGCAATGTACTGTTTTCCATTGGCCATATAGGTCATTGGCGCACCTGTGACATTGAGAGGGAGTTCAAGTTCAAATATCAATTCCCCATTTTCCTTATCGAAAACCTGCATTTTTGGATCAAACTTGATGATTTCCTGGGTTTGTACTTCAGTTAACTTAGCTCCTCCCACCAGTGCTGGAACGTACTCCCAGTACTTACCTTCTTGGCCAATAAATAAAAGTGTTTTCGTCAATACTGGAGAGCCACGTAAATTCCATCCTAGCCTAGGCAAGTTCAAATCTTTTAAAAGGGGATGATTTCTTGGTCCTTCCCCCATGGGAGATTGCCAAATATGGTTACCCTCTTTCATATCTATTGCGGTGATCCTGCCATATGGAGGTTTTAAGAAGGGCAATCCATTTGGGCCGGGGAATCCGAAATTTTCCCATTCGTAATTAGCGTCTGTTTTAGATGGATCAGATTTGATGATTCTAAAAAATACCGGGAAGGTCATGGACGGGACATATAAAATTCCAGTTTCAGGATCTACCGCAGCGCCGTGCCAGTTGGCGCCGCCAAGTGCTCCGGGAAGATACATTAACCCATTCTCAGTAGGAGGAGTAAAAAGTTCACCTAAGTCCACCCCCTCTAAACTGGACCAGGCGTCCTCGAAAATTTTCGGTGTAAAGTCAATAATATCTTCTTTTGTGACTCCTTGTCTGTCAAATGGGGCTGGTTTGGTTGGAAAAGGTTGAGTGGGAGAAGTTCTTTCTCCTGGGACAGTAGATTGGGGTACAGGCCGCTCCTCAATTGGCCAAATGGGTTCGCCGGTTACCCTGTCAAAAACATAAGTAAATCCTTGCTTACTAACCTGAGCGACTGCTTTAACAGTTTTACCATCTTTGGTAATATCCAATAAGTTGGGAGCAGCAGGGAGATCATAATCCCATACACCATGGTGAACCATTTGGAAATGCCAAATTCGTTCACCGGTCTTGATATTTAGACAGACTAAGCTTTCGGCAAAGAGGTTGTCTCCTAATCGATTTCCTCCATACCAGTCGTTGGTTGGGGTGCTGATGGGAAGATATACATAGCCTAACTCCTCATCGGCGCTCATTCTAGTCCATACATTGGTGTTTCCAGTGAATTTCCAGGATTCATTTTCCCAAGTTTCATTTCCAAATTCCCCTTCCTGCGGAATAGTATGAAATACCCAAAGCTGTTTTCCGGTTTTCACATCAAATCCTCGAATGTCTCCCGGAGGTCGCATGCTTTGAGGGTTATTGTCTGTGATGGATGCGCCAATTACAATGATATCATTAGCGATAATAGGAGGAGTCGATACTCCGTAATGAGATGGGTCAAATTCTCTACCCAGTCCTTTGGAAAGGTCCACAATCCCCCCGTTTCCAAATGATTCGACCAAACTCCCATCCTTTGCATTCAAGGCAATCAAACGGGCATCAGGAGTACCAAAAATGATTCTTCCCTCCATGCCATCATCCCAATAGGAAACCCCTCGATGGATAAAAGCACCATGGGCTGGAGCATTGGACTTATAGGTCTCAGGGTCATAGGTCCAAATCGTTTCTCCAGTAACACCATGAATTGCTGATACAATTGCCGAAGAAGAACTTACGTACAATATTCCATCAATGGCAATAGGGGTCGCTTGGTAGATAGAAACTGGGAAATTGAACTGATTAACCAAGGCATTATCCGGGGAATCCCATGTCCATTTTATGGTTAGGTTTTCAACATTGTCTTTGTTGATTTGATCCAACGGGGAATACTTAGAATTGAATTTGTCTGAGGCATATGAGGACCAATTTACACTTTGGGTAATAGGAAGGGTACTATTACTATTCGGGCTGGAACATGCAAATAGAAAAATCCCAAGTACTGACCCCACTAAAAATGAATAAAAAGATTTCATTTCTTTATTGGTTAGGTAAAAATTTAAGCAAATGATGTCTACATGTACTAGCTTTAAAAAGGAAGAACTAGACAAGAAAAATTGAATTCCAAAAAACTTAGACCATTCATTTCTCTTGAGATAGAAAGCAAAGGCTTGTCTTTTAAATACAATTATTCTGCATCAAAATACAAAAAAATTATAAGATAAATACAATTTTATAAGAAAAAGCACATTAATCCTTAGGAATTAGTTAACAAAAAATCCCCATATTTTTATGGGGATTTTTAGAAATAGGTAGTGATCGAATGGCGCTATTCTGTCTTGGCAATAAGAAATTGATTGACATCTAGCCAATGAATAAAAGCATCGAACCAACGGTTACTAGTTCGATTTGGATTGCCTAATCCGAAACCATGACCTCCATTTTGATACAAATGAAACTCAACAGGGATTCCAGCTTTGTACCAAGAGTCGATTAACCCAAATTGACCTCTAAATAAAAAGTCATCAGAAGCAATGACATTAAACATTGGGGGAGCATCTTTTGGAACTTCTACAGGCCCCATCCCACCATAAATTGGACCTATAAATGCCAACTTCATAGTGTTGGAGTTTAAAGTAGAATGCATGGTGAGTCCAGCTCCAGCAGAAAATCCAATCATTCCAATTCTATTAGTGTCGACTCCCCACTCCTCAGCACGATCGAGGATCATTGCATAGGCAGCTTCCGCATCTTCAAGTTGGTTGGTAAGATCCATAGGTGCAGGGCGAGGGGCTGCATCTGAAGATGCCGCAGGAGTAGTAGGTCGAGGACGATTCATCCAGTCGCTAAAATCATCCAATGATTCAGGAGTAGGATGTAAGCGGTATTTGAGGACGAAGGCGGCGATTCCCTGTTTCGCAAGGGCCTCAGCTACTTCCCATCCTTCATTTCCCATAGAAAGCCATCTAAATCCACCTCCTGGAGCTACGATCACAGCTGCTCCATTGCCAGTTCCTGGCTCTGGAAGAAATGGAGTTAAGGTTGCAGTGGTAATATTTCTAGCCATTGGATCTCCCCATTGTCGAAACCAAGTTTCGGAGGCAGGTTGATCATCTACCCCACCGGTATTAAGTAAAATGGCATTCGGTTCAGAGGGGGTTTCTAAAGGGTAAATGGTTCCATCTTGGGCAAAAGCGGATGCAGTAATGCACAGCAAGCCAACAAAAGTGGCAATTTTTGTAAATTTCATAGGTTTATTGGGTTAATAGAACTAATTGATAGTTAGGTTTTTAAAAATATATGCTTTCCGTCAAATTAAAAATCTTTCTATCCTATTCTTATCAAATAATTAGTACCTCATTTAACGATGGTAACTTTAGATATAGGCTCTAATCCCATCAACCAGAAAGGGATGTTGATTTAATCTTTACTAATAGAATAGGTTATAATTTTTAGACCATCGTCGAAGGTTTCATCCTGGATTAAATCCAACTTTACATTTGTCTTGGAAGGACCAAAAAGGCGGGTTCCAGCACCTAGAATAATTGGGTTAAGCTTTATTTTTAATTGGTCGATCAGTTGGTGATCCAATAGCCATCCTGCAAATACTCCACCACCACATAAATAAATATCTGAGGAAGCAGATGCTTTAATTTCTTGAACCCGAGAGATTTTTCTAGGTTCCACATGGACCGATTCTGCTTTGGTTTCAAAGGTGAGCGAATCTGAAAATATATGATGCTGCATGTGTTGATAGGCTGCCTGACCTGGGACAAGACCGTATTTGTATCCAAATTCATAGGTTTTTCTTCCCATGATCACTGTCTTAAAATCTTTTAAATCCTCGAAGTATTTTTTTATTCCTTTTCCTCCAGAACCAAACATGCTAATATCTTCATTGGGACCAGAAATAAATCCGTCCAGAGAGCTTGCGACATAATAGATGATCTTTCCCATGTTTCACTAAGTTAGGTTACAAAAATTTCAGCAAAGGATTCAATCTCCTTTTAAATACGCTAGCCTTCTTTTCACTTCACTGTCTTGGATGACGGCAGATGTAATTTTGCTAGTATCCAATATGATTTCATAGCCATATTCAAAAGAATTCAGGAGAACAATCGAGTTTAAAATGAGCAAAGCTTCCATTGGTTTTTTGCTTTGGTACAAACTTTCTACCATCACTTGACTTGGGTCAGTTTGGTTGGAAATAGCTAAAAATTCGGCTGCTCTTACTCTGTTGATTAATTCCTCATCTTCTTTTGAGATTTCGGAAATGAGAGGGCTTAGATTTTTTGCCTCTGGACCAAAATTACTGGAAGTAATTAACCCCCAATACCGTTCCCAGGGATCCTTTGACATCAGACTTGTCTTTAAAAAGTTTTCAACTTTTTCAAAAGGCAAAATGCTCCAGTTGGCTATTTCTATATATCGTTGAATATCTTTTTGATGTGCTATTCCAAAATCTGTCGGATTTGAAAATGCCTGATCTATTAGTACATGCTCAGGGTAGAAAGAGAGGTCAGGCATTTCTTGGAGCCAGTTATTCAGTTCCATTCGTAGGTCCTCGACTATTTTTCTGTAGGTTGGATCTGAAATAAGATTGACCGTTTCGTAGGGGTCTGATTCTACATCAAATAGCATTTCTACTTCCTTTGGTTTGAAGAATGCAGCCTGTACCTCATTTAAGGCTCCTTTTTTATATAGTTCTTCCCATTCTTGATAGGCTAATTGGATGTAACGGTAATTATTCATCATCCCATCAAAATTGAAAGATTGATAATTTCTGATGTATTTGTATTTCCCTTTTCTTATCGCTCTTACCATATCGTACTTTTCATCGAATCGATCTGCATAGCTAAAGCTGGTATTTCTAGAAGCGATCATTTCTTTGGTAACATCGGCTCCTAAAAAGGGCATTCCATCCATTCCATCAGGAGTTTTTATACCTGCCAATTGAAGTACTGTAGGCCCTAGATCAATGAAGCTCACAAACCCATTCACCTTGCCTTGTTCTCCAATCTGGGCGAGGTTTTTATACTTCTCAGGCACATGAACCACCATGGGAACGTGCAATCCAGTTTCGTAGAGGTAGCCCTTACTTCCGGGAAGTACACCTCCATGATCTCCAAAATAAAAAATGAAGGTATTTTCCAATAAGCCGTCATTTTCAAGTTCTCGGATTACTTCACCTACTCTTTGGTCCATTTCTATGATCTTATCCCGATAATAGGAATTGGTGTAGCGGAATAATTCCGTATCCGGATGGTTGGGCTGGATTGAAAATGAACTTAGATCGGTTTTAGTGGGAGTAGTCTTCATCTTTTCTTCAGAAAAGTGCAGACTTGATTCATGGCTAACTCCAATATTAAAAACATGAAAAAAGGGTTGATCAGGTTTTCTAGATTTCCAACTTGCCTCTCGTGAAGACTCATCCCAAACCTCTTCTCCCTCGATGATATTATAGTCCTTTTTGTTGTTGTTACTCGTGTGATAGCCTGCTCTTCTTAAGTAAAAGGGAAACATTCGAAGGGAATCCGGCAGTGGAACAGTCTTGCTTTTTCTATGAAATTGAGAGCCGATTCTTGGAGCATAACTTCCTGAAATGATGGTGGATCTGGCTACGCTACAAACGGGAGCATTTGAAAATGCGTGAGTAAATAGCAATCCATGATCTGCCAAGCTTTCAATATTTGGAGTTGCTACGCCATTTTCATTGAAGAGCTTTAAATAATGCATGGAATTATCCTCAGAGGTAATCCATACAATGTTTGGAGGAGGTGTTGGATTATTTTGTGCAAGTAAGCTGTAGCAATTGATAATTAGAAGACTGCTCAGTAATAGGACTCGAAGAGACATCTTAAGTTTTTTGGAAGGTTGACGGGAATCAATTTGTCATATGGTAGATTCTGTTTTGTTGACTAGGAAGACATTCTAAATGAATCGATTCGAACCATGAAAAGTGATCCTTAAGTCATGATAAAAATATTGATTTTGAAGAAACATATCAGTGAAAGACAAAATCAAAAAAGGGTAAAAACCCCCAGAGAGGAAACCACTCTGGGAGATGTTTTTAAACAGGAAGTTCTTATTTCTTTTGATTTCGGACCATTTCTTTAATATCCTCTCGAAGTTGAACTGCATCGTAAACTATTCCATCTTTGATGGTGTATTTTACTCCACCCACTCGTTCCATTTCCCCAGTCTCATCATTGAGCTTCAAGAAGCCAGTTCCATAAAGTACCTTGAGATTTTCTATTGGGTTTTCATCCACAATCACCAAATCTGCCAATAGACCAGGACGAATAACCCCAAATTCAATTGGCTTTCCTTTGGGTTCAAAGATGGCTTGGGCTGCGTGAAGGGTTGCCCCTCTGATGACTTCCAATGGATGGAAACCTGCCTCTTGAAGTAATTCCATTTCTTCTATCAAACCAAAGCCCCAAAGATTGTAGATAAAGGAGGCATCGTCACTGACAGTAACCCTACCTCCCGCATTTTTATAGTCGTTCAAGAATGACATCCATACTCTGTAGAAATTTCGCCAGGCAGTTTCATCCCAAGAAGTCCAATTGTAAAAATAGGATCCATGGTTTTCACGGTTTGGTGTATAGAAATCCCAAAGAGAAGGCAAGGTGTATTCCTGATGCCATTCAGCATTTCGCTCTCGCATAAGATCTCTTCCGGCTAAATAGGCAGTCATCGTGGGATCTATAATGAAATCATGCTCCAAAAATTCCTGGATCAAAGCATTCCATTTTTCACTTCCTCTTGGATGAATTTTGTCCCATTGGTAAGCTACTTGACTAAAGCGATGCTGCTCGTCATTATAGTTGAATTCAGCAGGCCAATGCTGTATGTCTTCATCTTTATACAATGCTTCAAATAAACCGTAATAGTGGGTCATGTTGTCAAGGCCCATTCTTGCTGCATCCAAGGCATTGGTCTGAGCGACCATTGGCTGAGCGATATGAGCGACCGTTCCCATTCCATTTTCATGGGCAGCGTCGATGGCTGCTTGAAGCACATCTGGATCATGGTTAAAGAACTTGATTCCCTCTACTCCTTGGCTGGCAGCCCAAGAGACCCATTCTTTGGCTTTTTCAGGAGTATAAACAGGTCCTCCCTTCCAGTTTTCTCCTTGTCCCAAGGTATGAAATGCAACGATTCTGGGAGCCACAATTTCATTTGCTGCGGAGCGTTTTTTCTCGCTTTGAGTCCAAGCTACATTGGCAGCAGGGACTCCTCTAATCGTGGTAACTCCATGTGCCAAATACAACTTATAGGGATATTCTGAATTGGGTGACTTTTCAGCTCCCCCGATGTGAGCATGAAGATTGATGAATCCAGGCATAATGTAGGATCCATGAGCATCGATTTCCTTGGTGGCCCCTTGAGGTCTGGAAGCATCGTCTATTGGGACATTTGGAACTCCCACCTGTCGGATTTCCACAATTTTATTTCCTTCAATAACGATGTCGGCTGGTCCTGCTGGAGGAGCCCCTGAACCATCAATGACGATGGCACCTCTAATGATTAACCGTTCAAAGGGGCCTTCTCCTTCATCAGCTCTTCGATCTGGAGCAGGGTTGAGTTGAACTTGGGAATACACACTGGAACTTAGGAGTATGAGCCCAAGACAAAAAGTTAGTAGATGTTTCATATGCTTGGTGGTTGATTGCTTTAATAAAAACGCTAAAAAGTACTTGATTACCAAAGTTTTGAGGGAATCAGTCGAATTCCTGACAAAATACAATCAGTACCAGTTAATAAACAGCAAAACTTTAAATTGAATGAGTTGCCCGCTACATTTTATAAATATTCAAATCCAGATAACTATTTCGAAACTTTCCATCAGGATCATAGCTATTGGCCAAGGCTAGGAATTCAGGAAATTTCTCATACAAAACATGAAGGAGGGCAGGAGAAATCGTGAATAATTTGCCCCAGTGAGGTTTAACTCCGAATGGAGCCAGTACCTCTTCAATTTTTGGTAAGGTTTCCATTACTTCCTTGGTTTTTGGCTTCCAGGTAAAGTGAATGGCGATTGAATCTTGTTGATAGCATGGGCTCATCCAAAAGTTGTCTGCAGCGATGGTTCTAATTTCAGTAATCATTAAGTGAGGGTTAATTTCCTCTTTCAGTTTTTCTACTGCCATGATTGCCGCTACTGCGTGTTCTCTGGGAATAAAATATTCAGATTGCAATTCCTCTCCAGCACTTGGGGTGAATCCCATTTTAAAATGAGGAAGTCTATCGTACCAAGGACCGGGAACTCCCATTTGCTCTGAACAAGCTTCCGCAGATAGTTCTACGATGGGATGCAGGTTTTTAGTAGCTGCTTTTGCTCCATAAAAATCATCTCCCAACTCTTGTGGATTGTTGTCCATTCTTCTTTTTACCCAAACTTCGCTAACCTTATTATCCATCCAGTCTGTAAACAAGCTGACACTATAACCACTGGACATGATTTCATCAAAGTTATTTTCCACAGATGAGAGTGGTAAATCCTGGAAAACATCTTGTCTCACGTCAAAGGCATCCTGAATTGCTAATGTAACTTTACTGATAATACCAAAAGCTCCTAAGCCTACTACCACAGCAGGAAAGTCTGGGTGTTCTCGATTAATTTTAACCAGTTCACCTGTTGGCTTGATTAATTCTACTGCTACTACCGAGGTCGCTAAATTTCCATTATTTACACCAGAGCCATGCGTTGCCGTGGCACATGCACCGGCCACAGTAATATGGGGCAAAGAGGCTAGATTATGTAGGGCGTATCCTTTTTGATAGAGTTCTTCAGAAAAATCCCCATATCGAGCGCCTGCCTCTACGGTGAGGGTCTTATTTCCTTCATCCAGTGAGACAATTTGATTTAAGTTTCTGGTGGAGATTTGATTTTCCGGGCTATCGGCAATATTATTAAAACAATGTCTGGAACCTAAAGCTTTTTGCTTGTTTAAAGACTTGATTAGATTTTGTAGTTCTTCTACCGAGTTGGGCTCATATAGGTTTTTTGCTTGGTAGGTATAATTTCCAGCCCAGTTTTTCCTAATGATTTCTTGAAGGTCTTCTTTCGTTGTATTTTGGGGAGTACATGCTAAGTAGGGGGAAAGTAGACTCCCAGCAAAAAGTACTGATGATGTTTTGATAAATTCTTTCCTTTTCATATTCCTTATTTTCAGTAAGATAAAGAATTTTGAATGGAAAAGAGGAACGGAAAAATTGGATTTATAAGAGCCGTTTCAGTTTACTTTTTTTAAGTATCAATGAAAATCAGGATAGATTTATTGCCCAATGATCATCCCTTTTAGGGACTCAAGAATTTTGATCACCTCATTTTGGGAAGCCTCATCTATTTGATGCTTTCCCAATACCCCCATGATATCATCTACTACGCATGCATATTCCTCCGGAGTAATGTTCATCCCCTTATGGGTAGTCACCATATCTCTTCCTTTGTAAACTACTGGTCCACCACTTCCTTCACTAAAAAAATCTACGGTATGTTGGAGGATCACCTCTAGCTTTTCAGGAGTATCCTTGTAAGGAATAAAAATTGCCTGGATTTTGGGATTCTCCATATGAGCTTGAATCACATCTTCAACAATCCTCGTGATTCCATCAGTTTTTCCCAATCTATCGAAGAGGGAAACGTCTATTTGTTGAGTTGAGTTTGACATGGTTATCTATTGGTTTAAGAATTGAAAAATAAAGATTGGCAGTTCTCAAAAGTACCGCGATCATCTTCCCTCAACGTGCACAATTAGTTATTTTTACTGCACATTTGGTTCAGGATCACTGAATGTTTTTAAATAAGAGGAAGGAAGAGTCCCAAACTGTTTTCGGAAGCATTTTGAAAAATAAGTTCCGCTGTTAAATCCTGATTCAAAGGCGATTTCGGTGAGTGATTTTTCCTGCATGGTTAATTGATCCAATGCTTGATCCAGCCTGTATTTGCGTAAAAAGTTATTCGGGGATTTTCCAGTGAGTCGGATCATGTTTCGGTACATCAAAGTTTTGCTCAATCCCAATGTATGACCAAAATCTTCGACCTTCACTTGTGGGTTTTGCCATTCCTTTTTTACAAACTCTAAAAGATGATATAGTATTTTTAAATCCTCTTTAGATAAATTGATAGGCATATTTTTTTGTAGGCCTTTTTGGTTTATCAAATAGGAATCCGAAAGAATGATCCCATTTGTTTTAAAATAACTCAATGCGATTGACTTTGATATTACATGCTCAAAAAGATCATTGCCATCGCTGAGAGGCATGCCGGTAGATAGTCCGATTTTTATATTGAGTAGAGGCTTTCCAATTTTTAAATGCTTTACTAGCTCTTGGCCATAGCTAATCGCATCTTGAAGGTCTTTAAATGACAATAAAAATTGAGACCCAACTTTATTTCCTATGCTCCCTTCGTATTTGTTTAGCTTTTCTTTAAGGACATTCAAGAAGCTTTGAAGAATACTCTTCCATTTCAATACAGTTAGATCTCTTAGTTGTAGCGGTTCAAACCGAAGACACATAATCACCCTTTGTGCGGATTCATTGATTAATTCTTGTGTATTGGGAGAAGATTGAAAAGGGTCTTTGATCCTACCTAAAAAGGATTCAACTAAATGAGGGTCCACTTCTATGATTTGATTGGGAACTTCTCCATGGGCATGTTGATGCATCTTGTGAATTGCATCTTTATTGGGGGCCTCAATCAGACAAAAAGCTATTTTTTTGGATTCGTCAAACCAGTAGGTTAAACCCTTGCAATTGAACTTGGCTTGAATCTTAAGGTCTTCTTTATGCAAATCAGCCACGTTTTCTGCAGTAACATCTGCTGAAATATCGTGTCGGTCCATGTAAATGGGCATCGTTTTTTTTCTTAAGTGTTACAAAATTGAATCGTGGTATAAAAGCAGGACTTAGGCTACTATGAAAGAGAAAGAATATTAACTTATAGCCTGAGGAGGCTTTAATTATTTTCGTATGAATTCTAAAATTGGTCTATACAAACTGTCGGATACGTTCTGATAAATGGCATTGTGTCCATACTTTTCAAGAAGCAAGAGAGATCCATTCTCACCGGTATGTTCTAGGAGCTGTTGACTATGTTTATAAGGGATAGTATGGTCATTTTTACTGTGGACGAATAAAATAGGGAGCTCGATTTCTTCTACAAACTCTGCATTATTCCATAGATTGGGCCAGAGTAATTTGGAATTACTTGTAGCAATTTTTAAATCTATTAGGAGTTCTACAATGGAAGAAAAAGCAGCATGCACCACAAGCTTTTCGGGCGCAGGATCAAGTTGACTTGCAATGCCCAAAAGGGGAGTTCCTCCAAGAGAATGAGACATTGCAAAGCGCTTACTGGCATTTGGAGTAAGTAAAATAAACTGTTGGTATGCGGCTAATGCATCTTCAAATAAACTGGTTGAGGTTGTCTTTCCTGTACTATTTCCAAACCCGGAATAGCTAAATACAAATGAGGAAAATCCTTGCTCATAGAGATATTGTTGAACTTCCAGCCATTCATATAAAGCTTCCCCATTGCCGGTACAAATGAAAATTGCAGGAGCATTTTCATCCTTTTGGTAGTAGTTCGCAGCAAGAATTCTTTTTTTAATGGGGATTTTTATCTTTTGGATAGGTAAAGAATCCAGTGGGCTGGGTTTTTCTGGAACAGTAACGATTAAAGCTACAATTGCCTCTGTTTTGATTTGTTGAATTATGAAATAGGCAGCAATGATCGATAAAGCAACCAAACCTCCTATAGCTACAAATCTTTTCATAATTTCTTTCGGTTGAGCAACATCGACTTACAAAGAGAAAATACGCTTGCCTTTTAGCAAAGGGAATTCAGTAATTGTTGGATGATGGGTAAACACAAAATTAGTTACTGAATATACTAATATTTATTGTATAAAATTAGCCTGAGCAGGAGCTATAAATAAGTAGAGTGAATATCATTGAACCCTATATTTCAATTCAACTTCAGGCTCCAAATAGTAATTGAAAATCAATGATTGAGCATTAGCCGCACATTCTATAGGTAGTTCAATGGGTAAAGTAAGCGAGGATTCATTTCTGAAAAGAGCAATGTTCTTATAGATGTGGACAATAGTATCAAGGATAAATCGGTGATTGGGCTGAATTTCTATTGTAGAAATAGGGATGACGACATCAGGTAAAAAAGCGCTGGAAAGTTGTTCTTTTGATAAGGTAGATAGGGTTTCCCGAACATTTAAAATGGTGCTGATTTCTTCCTCTTCGGGGTCTTGTGTGTCGGAGTTTTTTCGTGAGCTGAGGTGAATGGTCACATTTTCCGGAATCAAGATCACCTCTGAATCAAATTGAGGCAGTAAATTATTCAAAATTGGAACATAACATTCCCGGTATAACAAGGCATCCAATGTTTCACTGATTAGAATATGGTAGTGGCCTGGATCAGGAACTTGAACAGTTACTGCATCTTCGAGAAAAGCCGTCTTTAAAAAGTCTGATAAACCTAAAGATTGGATTAATTTATTGGCTGAGTTGAGGGAATTTTCATTGATCTCTAGGAGAGTGAATTGAATCTCATCAGAAGAAAAAAGTGGAGCTATTAAGGTTAAAAAGGGGGCATATGGGCCGCATCCAGCATAAAAGACCTGAATTGCTTCTTCTGGGTGTAGCGCTTGCCTTTCTTTGATGGCTTGTAAAATAGCCTTGACAAATTTCACCGTTCGACGGTAATCCAATAGGCATTGAGCAGCATGATTAAGACCAAGCGCTTTTCCTTTTGAAGTTGGGACGGCGGCTAAATATTCAACTTTCAAGTCAAAGCCAGAAATATCAGTCAGCTTGGAAAAATGACTGTGGATATCATTAATTAATCGTTCGGCCTGAAGTGACTCTATCTCACTGTTTTGTAATGAAGAGCTGAATTGTTGGATTAATGTAATAGCTGGGTGATCTGGCATCTATAAGGATGGTTCATCTTTGTGAAAAGTTAATTGAAAATACTCAAGATAAACCAAAAACTTAGAGCACTCTAATAAACCCGAGGATAAGGGAGAAAAAACAATGAAGCTGTCTCATAAATACTTTTTATCACATTGAGCCCCCGGTAAATGTACGGGATCGAAATCTAATTTAATTCGCTGCATTAAACCTTCGAGATACCTGACTTTCGTCGCTCCAGTGCTCTGATTGACAAAATACTCGGCTTTTGAGACAGCCTCATAAGAAGTTTAGGCTACATGTTGGGTTAAGCTTTCCCATTTCAGGTTCCCTTTGTACCTATCGGAAATGTGGCCTTCCTCATCCATGGCCATTAGAAATATCCATTCATTATCGCATAGATTTTTTACAGAGGGGTGCTTTTCTAAGACCCCATTGATAGCCTCAAGAGGCGCATGAATAATCACCTGTAATCGATTGGGCTCATGTTGATAATTCTCTCCATCATGAACAGCTTGAAAAGGAAGCCCTACTCTTAAATCTCCGGAGAATCCTTCTATAACTCCCAGTCCAGATGTGACATTGTGTAAGGTTTTGTTCCCAGATCCATGGTGCTTGTTGTCCACAGTTGATCCATAATATTGGAGGTTGATCCAACTCGTCACAACCATAGGAGCAGTCATAATCAACTCGAGGATGGAGAAGCCTTGATCTTTTTTCCAATCATAAGAATGTAGGAAAGATTTTCCTTCTAGGTCCAGATTTCTTGTTTTCTCCCGGTTGGCAACCACAAATGTGGAGCAGCCAGCCAATCCCCATTCGGGTCGGGTTTCTGACCAATCCTTGCTTTTGGCAAAAATCATCTTTTCTACACTTGAATTCTTTTGACTTGACATTCGAAGTGCTCGCTCTGTTCTGGAAGCTTTCCCGGCATTTTTTAGGGAATTTTTCAGTTCTTCCAATTCTTGTGATCTGTGGGAGGGTACCTGCTGTTCATTGAAAATGGTCACCTCGTCAGTAGTAGTATCATGTAAACAGGCCAGGAAGATGGTCTGAACAGGGATGAAGATATTTTCTTGGAGTAAGCCGGTTCTTACTTCCCGGTTGTTTAACACGGCTGCTGCTACTTTGGCATTGGCCTCGCCTGTATGTCCTCCACAGGCCCCACAATCATATCCTGTGGCATGAGGGTTATTTACGGTACTAGAACCATGTCCGACTATTAGGACAAATTTTCCAAAATCATCCGTTAGCGACATGGCTTTTAAGGCATTTTTGGCCATTTGAATTTGTTGATCAAGTGGAATCCCTGCCGTGTCTGTTTCATGGTAATGTGGTTCCAATTGGACGGTTTTACCCTTTAAAATGCTGGAAGAAATTCCTTGTTTATCTGGATGGGGAACCGGTCTTGTCCACCGGAAGGAATCTGTGAAGATCTTAGGTAGATAAGAGATACCCATGGGACTCACAAAGCTGAAGCAGGTGACCGCTCCCGATTTGAATGATTTCCAAACATTTCCAAGTTGATGGGACAAAATACGTTCTTTGACTGCTTTCTCATGGGTTTCAGGATCAGGAAGCTGCTCCTCAATTGTAGGTCCTGTTTTCAGTAAAACCGGACATTGTGCCTCTCCACTTTGATGTCCTAGGGGTATGTAGTTGATCGGGAATCCGAAAAATCCGGCAAATCCCAGGGTTTCGATCGACTGATCCACTAATTCCAAGTTTCTTCGGAAGACTTCGGATCTTACATCGATGCAAAATACTGCCTGAGCCTTAGGCTGCTCTTTCTTTGTTTTATTTTCGCCTTTAATATTTTTAAATTTCTCTATCAGCTTACGTTGAGTAGCCAAATCAAATGCTTCTTGAAGAATCAGATTTTCGGTGAGTTGCTTGTTGACTTCCAAGTCTGCTTCACTTCCGATCCATTGATCTTTTAGATCTTCCCACAAAGTCATGATTTCAAAACCTTGAAGGCTTTTCAACAGACCAGCTTCCCAGCAAATCAGTACAGCAAGAAATTCCTCCATCATCCCATCTTTTCCTGCTGCTAATTGATTATCCCAATCTAATCTAGCTACATGAGCTGCCCATCCTCCTTGTTTCAGGAGTAGTCTATGAAAGTAAAATGAGGTTTGATCAACTGGTATTCCAAGTAATTCAATTGCTTTTTGAGCAGCTTGGATCGGATGGTCAGGAAAAGATTGGATGATTTTTCTAAAATCCTTTAAACCACTCAGCTCAGGAGTTTTATCAAATTGGGCTTCCGTTTTCCAAGCTTTGAAAATACTTTCCTTTTGATCTGCCGCAATCCAGATCGCCTGTCCCTTGTCGAAATAGGAGGCTGCCCATTGAGATATTCTGGAGGTGACAAAACGGTTCCAGTCCTTTTGGGTGACTTGCGTAGCTAAGTCTGCCACTGTAGAGACATAAATCATGGATTCATCGGAATCCTTGTTTTTTTCTACTGATTGAATAAACTCCTTATATCCTAGTTTGCTTTTTCTTTGCTTCAAAACCTGAAGAATGTCCTCCTTTTTCAAACTTCCTTCCTCGATTTTTTTGAGGTAGAAAGAGCTAGGAAGGGTCATTTGAATGTCTCCCGCTGTAGCCAATTCATGTGCTACCTGCTCAAATCTCTTTTCAGTAAATCCGAGGTAGGGGTTTACAGCTACAAAATTCTCCAACGGCCAGACAGGTGCGATTTTCTTTCCTGCTGTTTTCATGGATTTCATCAGGATTTTAAAATCCTGATCCAGATTTTCAAGTGTATTCATGGTAGAGGTTTTGAGATGGCTCATTTGATGACATTTAGCGGGTTGAATAATTCTAAACTTGGATTAAGCTTCTGCAAGAGTTTTTTCCAAAGTTTCCTCTTGTCGGGATTTTTGTTTAACTGTTCTTGAAATCAAAACCGGATGCTGAAGAGGTTTGTGCGTATACAGCGATCTCACCATTCTGTCAAATATGGTATTGATATATAACCCATTTCTAATATGAACCGCCAGTGCCAAGTAGGTAGGATTGGAGGATAGGGTAGGGGTAATGATTTGAATGAACACTGTAATTCCAAAGGCCATCAACATGATGCCTAATAAGATGCTTTCAAACAAATTGGGCTGAGTCAATTCTGGAACCTGAGATGAAAGCAGGAAGTGTGCACCTGATTCAAGGGTGAAGAAGGATAAGGTGACCAGGATTGATAATGCAATGGCTTTTAGGATCAGCTTCTTTCCTCCATTAGAATCTAATGCGGATGTAAAGAGTCGAGTCAGCCCCAAGATGATGATTCCTCCAATGGCGAGTAAGGATAGCTCTTTTTCTGGGTCTATGCCCCAAAGCATGGCGAACCCTGAATATAAGCCCAAAGCCAAAAGGGCACCCATCAATATTCTTATTGGACTACCAATTCGTTTGGAATTAATAACATTTGAAGCTCTGATTACCTCGATTACACTTCCTGAGGATAGGAAGGAATGGGCTTTATAAAAGGAATGTGAAACCAAGTGAAGCATCGCGGCAGGATATACTCCCAAACCACAAGTCATCAGGCTAAATCCCATGTGTGCCACACTTGAATATCCCAAAGCTGTTTTGACAGATGTTTGAGTAAGGAAAACTACCGATGCAAAAAGCGCGGTAAACCCTCCAATTCCGATTAGGATTCCCGATGCGTAAGTACTTGCATCCATTACAAAAGCCATTCTAATAATCAGAAATGGCCCTGCATTAAGTAGCCCTGCATGCAAAAGTGCAGATACAGGAGTAGGGGTTTCCATCACTTCTATCAACCAACCGTGGGTAGGGAATTGAGCAGATTTCAAGATAGCTGCCAATGCTAGTAGTACTGCAACCAGCTCGATTCCTGGCATGGAGATTCCAGTAGCCAGATTGGTTTTTATTGTTTGGAAAAGTACTTCCAAATTTCCAGTCCCAAATTTTGAATACAGTAGAATTACTGATGCCAAAAGGCTGACATCTCCAAGACGTGCCACAATGAATTTTTTGCGGGCAGCAATGATAGCACCAGGTCTTTCCTTGTAAAATACCAGTAATCTATGAAGAGACATGCTAGTGAGTACCCAAGCAATAAATAGTATTCCTAGGTTTCCGGAAAGGACCAAGAGCTGAACAGAAGCAATGGCTGCTGCCAGTCTTCCGATGAATGTTCCATGTCGGGAATCACCATCTAAGTAATTCAAGCTAAATCTGATCACAATAAATCCTAATAAGGCAATCATATTCAGCATAATTACACTCAGTGAATCCAATCTAATACTGAATCCCAAATCTGCTATTCCATAAAATGGAGATTCCAATAAGGAGTATTTGGCTACAAAAAAACCGCTTAAAGCGGCGATGGAAATACTTATGATCGAAGCAGCCGTTGCCAATTTTTTAAGAAAAAATGGTCGAATTCCCGGTTGGAACCAAGAAACTATTGCTGTCAAAATAAAGACAACAGGAGAAACTAAGGTGAGAGATGTAAGTAGGTTTTGAAGCATAGCTAATTGATTGCTTAAATAAGTTCTACAGAAATCGTGGAGGAAATTCTCAGGTTTCTACCCTGCTCTTTTGCTTCATTGATTACTGCATTAAACGAGGATAAGCAGGCTTTTAATTGCTGGATACGTTCGACTGAATGCTGATCCACTTCTCCAAACCTGATTTCGCTGCTAAAATTCCTGTGTTCGTGGAAATTTATCTTCTTGGAGATCATATGATAAATCATTTCAGAGGCATCCTCCGGAGAAAAATCTCCTTTGATCAAGTCATACTCTAGGAGTTCAACTGGTTTTTTTTCCGTTAATTCTGTTTGTATCATACTTCTTGTCTTTAGTTTTCGATACAAATTTTGGAAATCTTATTTATAAATTTTTATTTATATTTATTATAATATGCATAAACAATATTTATGAATTACACGATACATCAGTTACAGATCTTTTTAAAAGTAGTACAGACAAGGAGTATTACTAAGGCCTCTGAGGAGCTTTTCATGACGCAACCAGCAGTCTCTATCCAGTTGAAAAATCTTCAGGATCAATTTGAAATCCCTTTGACTGAGGTCATTGGTCGCCAGTTGTACATTACAGATTTTGGGAGGGAAATCGCCCAGGTAGCAGAGCGGGTGATACAAGAGTTGGATAATATCACCTATAAAACCCAAGCTTATCAAGGGATTTTGACTGGGCGACTAAGCATTTCTTCTGCTTCAACCGGGAAGTATGTCATTCCATACTTTCTATCAGGATTTATGGAATTGCATACCGGCATTGATTTGGTTTTGGATGTGACCAATAAAAGCCGTGTGATAGAGAGCCTAAAGAACAATGAAACCGATTTTGCCTTGGTGTCGGTTGTTCCTGAAAAGCTACCTATTGAAGAAGAGCTATTGATAGAAAATAAACTTTATCTTATTGGAAATCAAGATTTTAGAGATGAGAAAAAGCCCTTGATTTATAGAGAAGAAGGGTCTGCTACCCGATTGGCCATGGAAAAATATTTTGAGGAGCACCAAGGAAAGCAGAGAAAAAGGATGGAGTTGACTTCCAATGAAGCAGTAAAACAAGCAGTGATTGCAGGACTGGGTTATTCCATCATGCCCATGATTGGGATTCATAATGAATTAGTCAATAAAGAATTATTTATACTTGAATCTGTGGATTTACCCATCAAAACAGAATGGCGTTTGATTTGGCTCAAAGGCAAAAAACTTTCCCCCATTAGTCAGGCATTTCTAGAATTTATTCGTTCTGAAAAGCAACATATCCTGGAACAAAGCTTCAGTTGGTATTTAAGTCATTAACTCTCAGAATGTCATTTATATTTTTTGTTTCTATCATTATTTGGAGCTATCAATCCTAGAACCATCTCACACTATTGTGTGATTTTTTAAAATCACCTTTTTGGGTGTAGTATCCTTTTTTTGCTCTTCGCAACTTTGACTCATCATTATTCCTCACAATTGAAGAGGTAATGGAAAACTAGCTTCCTGAAATGGTATAGGGCAAGGAAGCGGATTGTTTTAAGTATCAGAAGTCCCCATCCTCAATTCTGCTTTTTAATCAATTTAAATCATAAACCACATTTTATTATGAAAGAGGATATCAAACAATCAAGAAGAAATTTCATTGGCTTAGTTGCCACAGGGGCGGTTGCCTCTGGTCTTAGTTTACTTCCTAACAGCCTTCAAGCTAAAATCAACAAAGATGCTTCATCCGGATTTGCCATGAGCAATATGGGGGCTGGTGGAGCGGAACTGGATGAGGAGATCAAAAAAATAGGGAAGAAGAAGCATCCAGTTTCCTACGATATCTCTCAAGCTATTCCATGGGGATTCATTTGGTCCAATGTGTATTATATGACTAATGCAGAGACTGGTACCCCAGGCGAACAGCTTGGTGTTTTTAATGTACTTCGTCATCACGGGATGATATTCGCCTTGAACAATGAGACGATTTCCAAGTATAAGCTGGGAGAATTTTTTGGGTATAATGACCCAGTTACCAAGCAACCTGCAGTAAAAAATCCTTACTATATCCCAGAGGATGGGGTTTTTCCACTTCCGGGTCTTGCTGGGATCAAAGGATTGCAGGATCAGGGTGCAGTTTTCTGTGTTTGTGATATGGCTAGAAAAGTAAATGCCATGTTTGTGGCCCAGAAGATGGGCTTGAAACAAGAGGAGGTTTATCAGGATTTTGTATCAGGAACTCTTCCTGGGATTCTACCTGCCCCTTCAGGAGTTTGGGCTTTAGGTCGATTGGCAGAGAATAAAATTGCCTATATCGATTCAAGCTTAGGTTAAAACAAAACACCTTCTGAAGTAAAAATTCGTCAGAAGGTGTTTTATATTTTTTATGAATTCAAAGCCTCTAAGACCCGTTCTGGGGTAAAAGGCATATGCCTTAAATGTTTGCCTGTGAGATGTAAAAAAGCATTGGCAATGGCCCCGGCTACCATCGGTGTAGCTGTTTCTCCGACTCCTTGAGGAGTTTCTCCGGACGGAATCAATACCGTTTCAATACTCTCAGGGGCATCTTGCATTCTCAACAAAGAATAATCATTGAAATTGCGTTGCTGAACCTGACCATTTACTACAGAAATTCGCTCCTTCAAGGCACTGCTAATCCCCATAATAATCCCACCTTCCATTTGCGCTTTGACATTATCAGGCTGTATGATGGTTCCTGCGTCTAGTGCGATCCAGACTCGATGTACTTTGATTTCACCGGTTTCCTTATTCAGAGAAATCTCACAAACTCCGGTTCCCAAAGAGCCATGTTCCACGAATGAAATCCCTTTTGCATAACCCTCAGGAGATGGTTCTTCCCAGTTAGAAATTTCTACGGCTTTCTCCAAGGTAGCCAAAGCCCTAGGAGAGTTGACCATCAACTTCCTTCGTAGAGCCACAGGATCCATTTGTTGATCATAAGCGATTTGGTCCAACATGGATTCTATGGCGAATTTATTTGGGCCATGTCCTACTGAGCGCCAATGTTTTAATCGAATCCCATGGGAAGTGGATCTCCAATCTGCGAATTGATTGGGTATGGCATAGTGATCATTTCGGATGCCACTGGCCACCAGATTTCCACCGTCTCCCACTACCGTGTGAGAAAAGGCCTGGATAGTTCCCGAAAAGTCTACACTTGCTTTGATTCGTTGAAGGGACATGGGCCGGTATGTTCCATAACGCAAGTCATCTTCACGTGTCCAGATCAATTTCACTGGTTTTGGAGCTACTTCCTTGGCCAATACTGCACATTCTTCCACAAAATCATTGAGGCTTCTTCTGCCAAAGCCGCCTCCCAGATATTGTAGATGAACGTTGACATTTTCAGGAGGAATTCCCAACACTCCAGGAACCCCAAGTTTAGTATCTGTCCCTTGTTGACTGCCCACCCAAACTTCGGCTTTCTGAAGATCTTCGGTAACCTGAATGACCGCATTTAAGGGTTCTAGTTGGGCATGATAGACATAATCGTTTTTAAAATCGGCTTGATAAACTTTGGAAGCATTCCGAAACGCTTGGTTTATATCCCCTTCATTGGTGATGACTTCCCCTGATTGATTTTGGTTGGCGATCTTTTCGTATTCTCTGTAAATTTCTTCTGAATTGAAGCCTGAAGCATTCGAGGTACTCCAATCGATTTTGAGCTGGTTTTTTGCCTTTAAGGCTTGTTCTAGCTTCGTGGCAATGATTCCTATGGCATAATCGAAAGGTACGATTTTGACTATCCCTTCCAATCCCATAATTTCAGACTCATTAAGTAAGGTTGGTTTGGCTCCATGAAGATTTCCTCTTTCCAGTACTCCATAAAGCATATTTGGGAGGCGAACATCAATCGCAAATTGGGCAGTGCCATCAACTTTGGATGGGATCTCAGTTCTGGGAATATCTGTTCCGATTAACTGAAAATTGGCTGCATCTTTCAATGCTACTTCAGACACATCTGGTAGCGTTTCCATCTCAGTTAGGTACGGGATCAATTCTGCATAACTTATCTTTTTTCCGGAGCTTTTATGGGTGATTATGCTATTGCTAGCGCTAAGCTCTTCTACCGGTACTTTCCAATGCTGAGCAGCAGTGAAAAGTAAAATTGTTCGAGCTTGTGCCCCTGCCTTTCGCATCACATTGAAATAGCTATTGGTAGTTCTACTGCCTACTGTAAACATTAATTTACTGCCCGGAGCCCAACCTGGAGAGCCGTAAATATCACTTTCTTGTGGAGAGAATTCTACATGTACCTTGGACCAATCTGCATCCATTTCTTCTGCAAATATCAAGGGTAAAGAGGTCATAGATCCCTGCCCCATTTCCGAAGCTGGATTATAGATTAAAATCTGTCCATCTTCTGAAATCTTTACCCATGCAGTAATGGCATGTTTTTCAAATTGCTCTTGGATTTTTTTGGTATCTGTACAGGAAACCAAAGCGGGAAAAATGCCCGATGCTCCGATAAATAAGGCAATTCCACTCGATGATTTCAGGAATTCTCTTCGATTCAAATTTCCAGTTTTAGATGATTTATAGGACATGGCTTATTGGCTTTGGGCGGCTAATTGGATGGCTTTGATTATCCTCAGGTAGGTTCCACATCGGCAAATATTACCATTCATATGTACTTTGATTTCCTCTGTTGAAGGGCTGGAAGTGTTTTCTAAGAGTGCTGCAGCCTGCATGATCTGTCCAGAATGACAATAGCCACATTGGGGGGCCTGAACCTCCACCCAAGCTTTTTGGAGAGGATGATCTCCCTTTTCGGATAATCCTTCGATGGTTTTGATTTTTTCTCCATTGGAAAAGTCTTCCACAGAAAGTACACAAGCTTTCATTGGGGTATTGTCTACATGAATGGTACAAGCACCGCATTGGGCTATTCCACATCCATATTTAGTTCCCGTCAAACCCAAATGTTCTCTCAACACCCATAATAATGAGGTGCCTTTGTCTACTTCCACGGTATGATTTTGATCATTGACCGATAGTTTATAAGATGGCATAATGTAAAATGGTTATCCTTCAAATTACTGAAATTAAGCCATTTGTCAATGGGTGGTATCTGTAATTTAAAGACAATAAAATCTTTCTAGTCCAAAATTTCTTTGCACTCATATAATAAAAAAACCAGATGAAATTTTCATCTGGTCTCTTCAAGCAATCAGGTAATAACCAATTACTTTTCATAATTAGGGATCATGATATTATTTCATGACTGCAGGTAATGTTGGGTTTTTCTGGAAATCAAAAGTGATAGGTAACACTTCTAGAGAAGATACTTGAACTCCTTCTACTGTAGCTGGTTCCCATTCTCCAGAAGTAGCTTCTACGGCCTCCACAGCCTGATTTTGAAGATCTTCTAAATAAATATCTACAGAGGTTTCAATGTTGCTGGAAGTGGTGGCAAATGGAATTTCTCCATCTTCATCTACTACAAATTTAACAAATATGGTACCTTCCACTCCCCAATCTTTTGCATCTTCAGGGTATTTCAGATTATTTACTACAGTTCTGGTCAAATCCCCTTTAAAATCCGCGGGATCGTCAACAGAGTAAAATACACCGACTCTGTTGGCTTTATTTTTCAGCATGTTTCTGTTGCTTTGGAGATCAAATAAGATTACCTCCAATCTTTTTCTATCCATGTCTGAGTCAACTCCTGTAACGATGACATCAGATATTTCTCCATCATTCATCGTGTATTCATAGGAGAAGGCTGGGTAATTTTTTGTGATCTTATGGAGTTGCTTCATGAATTCCATGTCTTGATCCTGCATGTGCTCCATTTCTTCCATCGTTAATGCTCCCTCTACCTGCGCATTTGCAGGTAGTACAAAAAGACTTAATAACAATGTTCCTATAATTATTAGTATGTTAGTATAATTTTTATTTTTCTTACTATATGTAAATTTCATTTCTTACTCCTTATTCTTTCTTTCAATGTAAAATAATATATAATTCAAGTGATTTTTATTTTCACTCTTACTATTACTACAAATATAATAGGTAAATCGTTCCATAATATTTAAAAAATATAGTTATATAATAAATTTTATATTAAATACATCTATTTATGTATCGTATAAAATAAATTAATTAACAATTATATATTTATTAGGGTAAGTTGAATTCTATTTAAGAATAAGGGAAACTATTATATAAACTGGGGCTTCTGGATGTTGAAAAAAATTGAGAAGGCAGTCGAAGGGTTTTGAATTCCAAATCTTACTAAGGGTGTTACTTGCTATTTGGCAGATGAACGGCGTAAAGTCGAGTTTGGCTTTCCTTTCCTTTAAGTTCGATGCTGCCCAGGGCTGAAAAATCAAAATCAGAATCCTTCCATTCATTTTTTAATCCTTCTGAAATCAAAAATTCCTGGTTGAACTCGTTGCATTTTCCTTGGATCCTTGCAGCAGTATTGATCGTATCTCCATGGTAAGCTATTTCTTTTTTGTATTTGCCTACCTCAGCCACCGTGACGATACCAGCGTTCATACCGGCTTTAAAATTAGGTAGGCAATCATAATTTTTTTGGTAGTAGTCTTTCCTTTTTATCAATTGCTTTTTGAAATTATAGTAGGCATTCAAACAGTTTTGTTCTCTTATCCCATCACGAAGTTTCCAGGTCAAAATGGCTTCATCCCCTACATATTGATAGATTTCTGCATCATTTTCCAGCACAACACCTAGGTCAATAAAGCAATCTTGAATCATCTGGCTATAGTTAACATGGCCTAATTTTTCTGCATGACTAGTGGAAGATTGAAGGTCAAGAAACATAAATATTCGCTCTTCTTCCCGAGGTGTATAGAATTTTCCACGAAAAAGATCCCAAAAGTTACTGCCTCCAAGAAAAAGATTTATGAGCCGCACGGCGTACATAAAAATATCTACACTGAGGATATAAAAGTAAATCGCGAAACTACCTGGTTCAAAGGCAAATTGAAGAAGACTAATGTTACTGCCGAAAATGAAATAAGCAATTATTACAATGGATGTTAAAAATATAATATCAAATAAAATACGTAGTAATGTCAGTTTTAGTAATGTGATCTGTCGGTATCCAATCTCCTCTGTTATGATCTGACCAATGGCTGAAATACTGCCAAAAATAGGTCCCATGAATAAGGAGGCGGAAATAGCTTCCCATAAATCCATCTTTACTGAACCTAGCTCTGTGGTGCCTTCTCCACGAACAATACTTAATAATATAAACCCCAACGTCCAACCAATGATGTATTGCTTCAGGATTTGAAATCTGCGTTTGTTCTGGAAATTCATGTAGTAGGATTATTTAAAAACTTCAGTCTACTTCAAGAGATTGATAGGAAAATTTTAATAATTAAATAAAAATTGGTTAGCCTGGTCTTCAAATTACTGAAAATTAGCTGATTGGCAAGTCATGGATATCGCTTTACCAAGGCAGGAGATTAGAAGGAAAGTTGAGAATTGGGCTTTAATATTGGATGGTATTTGCCTGTTTTAATAATTCCATTGCCTCTTTCCATGAAGGGAGTGTTTCGGCATCAATGGTGATTGTTCGGATTTCTTTTGCAATTCTACTGCTGGTTTTCATGGCTTGAAGATGAGGTCCACTTCTCGCAAAGGATTTTAACTCCTCCTCATTATTCCATAGGGTCATGGTATAATGTTTGGTCCAATATCCTTTTTTCTTAAAGCTTTTGCAGTCTGTATTTTTCAATTGCCGGATGATGCTAAATGCTTCGGAGGATAAAGCAAAAAATTGAAGTGGACCTCTTAATTCAATGGAAGTAATGGTAGCTTTCATGGTTTAAATAAATAGCTACCGAATATACGGTATTGAGAAGCTTAATGCTAGTCGCTTTATTCATGCAAGCTTCTATTTCCTGTGATATAAGTTGAATGAGCCAAAGATTTAAGCCTAAGAACTTTCAATTTCATTGTTTTGATGGTTATTTACTTGATTTTCCTGTAAATGCATTGGTTACAAATACGAAGTTCAATAGCCAAGAATTCATTTCGAAACGCTGTCTGGCACCATAATCCGTAGTGTATTTCAAATTAGCCATCAATCGGTTGCTCCAAAGCCAATATCCAGCATTGAATGCGATGGTATTTTTTTTGTCGTGGAAAGTTGGATCCCAATACACCTGCTCTCCTTTATCATCTGAAACTTGCCAGTTGTGTCCGCCCATTACTCCTACTTCCAGTCTTTCACTAAGGTATTGACTCAATCCCCATTCTAAGGAAAACCTGTTACCAGGAGTAACCTCTGCATCTTTTATTTTACTATTTGCTTCATAGGTTAAACCCAATAAAATGGCAGTGGATTTATCTGCAGTGGGATAAAAATATCCAAAACCTTGAAACTGATGGGTCCAAAATCCAAGGCCTAAACCATCCGATGAGCCAGTCTCATATTTGCCGGTAGGAGCATAAAAACCATAAAGGAAAGTGAAATCAATTTTTTCTTTGTCCCAAGACAGGCCAACAGGAGCAAAAAAAGTATCACTGAAACCTGAAACTTTACTTTTAGAGATGTTGGTATATACCGTGTCAATGACGATTCCATTCCGTTCTGTAATGAGTGAAGCATCTACAGACATGTAGCTTGGAGAAATACCAGCCATGAAATTAGCTCCTCCCAAAATTTTGAATTCAGATGCCCAAAAAATAGCGGGAATGGTTGTAAATCCATTCAAATCAATGTCTACGTTGATGTTCGGCAGTTTGGGATGGAATTGGTCAAGTTTAATGCTCTTGAATTTGTCGCCATTTCTATCCACGTATGTATTACTGGAAAAGGAGGAATTGTACCAAAGCACAAATAAGCCCGAAGGTGGATTTGCCATGTCCCGGATATTTTTCAATCCAGTAGTATAATGTCCTCCCTGAAATGGGGAGACTACTTGAGCCTTCAGATCAGCAATGGAAAATACCATCAGTGCTCCAAACAAGAAAAACAAGAATATCGATCTTTTTAATGTTCTGGAACGAACTTTTTGAGCACATTTTCCATCAAGGAAAGAGAGATCTTTCTCCTTTCCTTGATTAATGTTTTTGACTCTTTTCATGACTTTGTGATTTAGAGATTAGATTTCACTACATATGATTGATTTTTGAAGACAAAGATTTGATTTAAATTATTTTACCACCTTTACAGCTTTTGGGGGAGTCCAGGTTGTATATTTTTCAAGATCCGGTGCATAAACCCTTAATATGACATCAATATTCTGGTCAATTCTATTGATAGGAAGCCAGTTGTCCATGGGGATGTCGTCTGGTTTTTTCTCGGAAATGTAAATTTTAATTCCTCCGTCTGGATTCAATTGCATGCCTGAGTTTTCCCCTACACTGTATTTCTTATGGTCATTTGGGATGAAAAATCCATTCTCTGTATCATAGAGAGTCAGCGACCAAAAAGCAGTAGCTGGAGGGATTTCCTCTTTTGACATTTCAATGACATAATCATTCATAGCATTCATTGGAGCTCCATCTGAGGTTACCACAGGAGGATATACTGCCTCTTTGAGTGGTAGGCCTATAGGCCCTACAACAGATTGCAATACCATGGGTTCTAGAGTCATATTTCCTTTCAACTGAAACAACTTTGGTAATAGACTTTTACTTTCTTCTGGATTATTCATTTTAGCCAAAAACTCCTCTTTGATTTGGATGGATTTTTCCCGAAAACGCTTTCCATCTATCTTGTAAGCTGTTTCAGGATCATAAGTTTTGCCTGGTTCTATCCCCAAGGGTTTGTATGCAGTTAATACAGCCTTATCCAAAACCTTGGTGGTATCGAATGTGGTATGGTTGAAGATGAATTGCATCACCTCCAATAAGTTATGTTCGAATATATCTGCATCTGTGGCTCCATAATCGGGGAATTCAATGGGGTCTTCCGGAAGTTTTGGTTTACCCTGAAACTCCGAAAGTGTCATGCCTTTGATCTGATTAATTTGGTCTACAATCCTTTGAAACTTTTCTGGTTCGTTGGCATGAGGCATAACTCTTAGTACCACAGATACAAAATCACCTGTCATTTCGAAGATTTCGTCTACACCTTCTACAGGAGATCCATCGTAATTTTCTGTTCGCTGAGTATAGAAAAGAATAGTGGTTGGTTCTTTAAAATCACCTTCAGTGGTAGTAAGAGGCACATTGACATAATGATCATAGGCAGTGGCCATCAAGGAGACATATTTGGATTCCATGGCAGGAAATTCAAATACGGCGGCATCTTTTCGTAAGTCCAACATGGCCATTTGATACATCACATCATTGTTGGGCCTTGCAATGGCTTTTACGGTGTGGTCCAACAATTGGGTGTTTTTTAGGCCCTTATTATAGCCTTTAGTGGTCATACCTGATTTAGCTAGTGCAAATTTGTTGTTGACATTGTACATGGCTACATACTGGTAAGAGCGCTTGATTAAGTTTTCTACCTCAGCGTCGGTGAGCATTACATAGCCTTGTTCGCCGACTTTCAATTCCCCTGTTTTTTCGGTCTGCATTGAGCAGGCCCCCAGAAAAATAGATATACTAAAAGCAAATAGAAGAGTACTTAGAATTTTCATTGTATTGATTTTTGGTATGCCTTATTATTAAAGAGATAGCGGTTATTCTACTATTTTGAACCTGTATATTTTACTTGCATTTCATCTATAGTTCCGTTAAATCGGAAAGGAGCTCTGTCATAATAGTCTATGGAAACAGGTGATCCCAAGTCTATCCCTACATCCAAACAATCATTGGCGGTGAACCCTAAAGGAGCACTGACTGGGACTATCCCTTTGGCCACCTCTTTTCCATCTACATAGATGGAAACTTCTAAAGGTCCCGCAGGTCTTTTTTCTACATATTTCGTGATGACTTCAATCTTTTTTGCGCCTGGAGAAAGTTTGCTTTTGGCTTTTATGTGAGTCCGTGAGATTTCAAAGAGATTGTATTCATAGGATAGGATACCTTTTTCCATATACAAACTGAGGCCAGCAGAAAACCCACCCAAGGAATAGATTACCCCATCTGCATTTGCAGGGAAGTTTGCATTGATCGTCACTATATTTTCTTTGTTACCCAGAGCTGGAGCAGCAAATTCCGGCATTCTGGTCATGTTTCCGGCAAAAGTCCATTCAGTATATGGAGAGGAAATTCTCAGGTCAGGTCTCACCAAAGGAACAAATAATCCTCCGCCTACTGGCAAGCCTTTGTTTTGACCAAATTCAACCAAGAAAAGATCTTGCATTTCCCTAAGTTTCTTAGGCATTTGACCGGATAGATCATTGGCTTGAGACCAATCTTCCTCCAAATTAAAGAGCTCCCATTTGTCATCATTGGGGTTCCAGATCAATTCTCCTTTTTCATTAAACATTCCTTTAGGTATCCCAGGAACCCAAGGTTCCCTTGGTCCTTTAGCACTTGCAAACCAACCATCATGATAAATTCCCCGACTTCCCATGATTTCGAAATATTGGGTAAGTTTTTCACCTTTAGCTTGACCATTGTCGAAGCTGTACGACATACTTACTCCTTGAATAGGGTCTTGAGGGAAACCATTTACCACCTTGGGAGGAGTAATATTTAGGATATCATATATGGTAGGGACAATGTCATTCACATGATGAAATTGTGTATGTGGTTTTGAATCAGGCTTGATATTCTTGGGCCAACGGATGGCCATAGGATTTCTAGTTCCTCCGAAATGGGCGGCAATCAATTTGGTCGATTGGTATGGAGTGCTGCCTGCCCATGCCCAACCTCCATGGTACATGTTGTCAGTTTTTGGGCTACCAAGAACATCTAGCCCCCCTAAATCATTCAATGTTTTAATATGCTGGTCAATGGTAGTAGGTATTCCATTTTGGGCCAACAATTCACTGATAGTTCCTCCCTGCCCCTCTGCTGAAGCTCCATTATCACCCCAGATATAAAAGATGAGGGTGTTGTCACCATAACCCAAACGATCCACTTCATCGATTACCTTACCTACTTGTACATCGGTATGTTCTACAAAACCTGCGAAAACTTCCATTAACCTTCTTTGAAAAGGTTTTTCGCTTTCTGGAATATCATCCCAAGCCGGCAAAGTTGCTGGTCTAGGAGTCAATTGAGCATCTTGAGGAATCCATCCTTTGGCCTTTGCATTGGCAAATACACGTTCTCGGTAGGCGTCCCAGCCATCGTCAAATTTCCCTTTGTACTTGTCAGCCCATTCTTTGGCAACATGATGAGGTCCATGGACTGCACCCGGAGCCCAATACATGAAAAAGGGTTTATCTGGTGAAAATGCTTTATGGTCTTGAAGCCATTCAATTGCATCATCAGCGATATCTTCTGTTAAATGATAAGGTTTTCCATCTTTAGGTTCATTGGGGTGTACAATGGAAGTATTCCGAACCATATTTGGCTCATATTGAGAGGCTTCTCCAGCTAAAAAACCATAGAAATATTCAAAGCCATATCCGGTGGGCCAATAGTCAAAAGGACCCGCTGCAGTAGTGTATTGGGCAGGAGTATTATGCCATTTCCCCCAAGCCCCAGTGTGATATCCATATGCTTTTAAAACCTCAGGAAGCATGGCACTGGTTTTAGGCTGAACTCCTGAATAGCCATCCCAATCATTTGCCAATTCTGCAATTTGACCTGCTCCGACCATGTGGTGATTTCTTCCCGTCAATAGGGCAGCACGGGTAGGAGAACACATGGCTGTGGTGTGGAATCGATTGTAGGTAATCCCCTGTCCAGCGATCTTGTCCATTGTTGGAGTATTGATTTCCCCTCCAAACGTATTTGACTGAGCTGGACCTACATCATCAATTAATATGATAATGATATTAGGAGCGTCTTTACTTAAATAGCTTATTTCTTTGTTAGGGCTATAAATTGATTCCTGAATCGTCAAGCCTGGAGTTCCACCTGATTTCTTTTGTGGAAATGGGATCACCTCTTGAGCTATGCCAGTAGGAATTTGGCTAAAGATACCAAGTATAAATACTAGGCCTCCCCCTGCTTTTTGCAAAAATGAAGAATTCATAACTGAGCTAGGTTATTCGATTTGTTATATAATTGATTTGCGTATTCTCAGATCTTGTCTTCGTTTTAAAAACTGAATGGCGGACTATTTGTGCAGCGATTAGAATTGGGAAAAATTACTGACTACTGAAAAGAAGATTTCAATCTTTAATACAAATGTTAAGTTAGTCAATAAGGGTAGGATTAAATATGATTAAAATCATGTAATAACTTATTATAAATCAATTTGAAGCTCGTATAATATTCTGATAATCAACAGGTGTTAGAAAATAAATAGATGAGTTTGTACTTAAATTGTATTCCTTTATAACTGTTTTAAGCAGCTAGGTTATTTCCACAAAAAAATAGGTGCAGGTGTAAACTAGAATACAGTTTGAATCTGCTTTTTCAACTTCCTAAAATCCAAATTCATTCTAATATTCTAAGAATCCTTGTACTCTACTAAGGGATTGAAAATTTATGGAACGAACTTCTTGTAAGATCCCTTGTATAAGAGGATGTCTGATCTTTTGACTGATCTGTCCAATTCTCTATCACACCATCCAGTGTTGCATTAGACATCCAATTAATCAGTTTTTTAACCCTTAATCCATTTAAATCATGGCTAAATGTTTCGCACTAATGGGCTGGAGTTTGCCCGTCATAGAAAGTATGCAAAAAACAGGAAGACCCTTTGTAGTAGTTTCCTTTCCAGATTTTGAACCTTATGCACAAGAAAATAATATCCCTTTTCTTCCCTATCAACTGGATGAGTGGAGTGATAGCTCCAATTCCCTTGACCTTTATGAAAAGCTGAAAGCATTCGACGCGGATGTGGCAGTTCCTTTATACGAAGAAACAGTGGAATGGGCAGGAGCTCTTAACTCTATTTATCGTGGAGACCCACGTGTACTTAATAGGGCATTTTTATTTCGTAACAAGGCCATGATGAAGCGAAAAGCATTGATTGGTGGTTTACGAGTTGGACTGTTTGAAGAGGTATATAATAAAGAAGGTGTTAAGGCCTTTATGAAACGGTTGAATCAAGCAAACCTTCAGCTGGAAGGAGAAGAAGATAGCTGGGTACACATCAAGCCATTTGCTTCAGCAGGTACAGTAGGACACAGACTACTTCGCTCCATGAGTGATATAGACGAAAAATGTGAGGATAGTGATTTTCCTTGTTTGGCGGAAAGCCATTTGCCAGGTCGTGAGTTTTCATGTGAAGCATTTATCAACAAAGGAAAAATCAGATTCCTCAATATCACTGAATATGTGAAACTAGGTTACTCAAACTTTATCCCAGAAGGAAGGTATTTGGAAAGCAAGCGGGATTTGATCCACAAAGAAGTTCAAAAGATGGTAGACATCTTTGGAATCGAATATGGTATGGTTCACCCTGAGTGGTTCTTGACTGAAAAAGATGAGCTTAATTTCGGAGAAACTGCCTGTAGAATTCCAGGAGGTCATATCCTGGAATTATGTTCTAAATCGTATGAATTTGACGCCTTGGCTGCCTTTGTGATTAGCCATGATCCAAATATTACCGAGGAAGAATTGGATGAGATATTTCCTGCCAAAGATTTCAAACCCAAAAACTACCATGGAAATGTGATGATCTATCCACAGAAACGTCAGTTCTCCAAGTTAGAAATTCCTGAGTCCCTCAACAATGAGCCTTATTTCGTGGAGCATACGTTGATTGCACCTTATGAAGGGCAGAAGTTAAGTGCAGACCGAAATGGATTTGGTAATCACTTTGGAACCATCAATTTCAAAGGGGAGGATCCGGATCGGATGACTGAGCTTCTAAAACATTATGAGGAAGAAGAATTTTATGTATAATCTGAAGTAATTAATGGGATTGACGACCGAAAAGGTATTTAATAATTTCGATCAAAGTCTCCAGGAGTTTATCGACTCTGGAGCACTCACTAAGAAAGAGAAAGCAACCAAGTTGGCCAGCCACATTGATATTTTGAGTTTGACAAGATCAGGTCTTGCTTACCTCTATCACAAAAGTGTCGAGCTGGAGAAAGCGGGCTTTTTTCAGGGTACATCCTGGAATGATCCTGATAAGCTGGTTCCATTTTTAGTGAAAGGTACGCTCAAATATGGGCATCCCTCCTCTAGTTTTGAAACCCTATCCGAACTGCGCATGCTTCGCTATGCCAATGGAGAGGATGTCCACGAGCTACTTTCTGCAGAGGATGCGCAAAGCTTTCTAGAAGAAGTCATTGTGCATAATCTGGAATTTGCCCTTAGGGAGCCAAATGAGGAAACCCGAGTACGGATGTCGGACCGGGAGTTGAAAAAAGCCTTCAATCTCTTTGGCTTTATCATGTCTGAAATGGACCTCAATGGGGTCTATGGAAAGTTGGTGGATGAGGTTCAGATGGTTTGTGAGCAACGACCTATTCGGACCCAAAAAGCTCGGGAATTGATCAGCTTGGTCAATAGAAGATTTGATACTTCCGGTACTACTAAGAAGGATAAAGCGATTCGCATTTACATAGATGCGCTTTTCGCACCATCCGAAGGAGCCAAACTGCATGAAGGAAAAGAAGCCTATCTAGAGTTTTTAGATCAGGCTTCTGAAACGGAACTCGCATCGGAATCTCTTTCCATGGGGGAGTATATGAATGCCACAGGATTGGTAAGTGGATATCATGCCCTCATACTACGATTTATAGTTGAGAAAAATCCAAACTTGGTTCCAATTTGTCTGGATCTGAATGATCGTGGAATTGCCGAATGGGAAAAATTCCATGAAATGGTCTCCAACTTGATTTTGGAAACAGTCAGTTGGGACAATTGTCAATGTATTTATGGTTTGGCCAGGATGCTTGGCAAAAACCTGTTTTCCAGAAGGGCTGTTAGAATAGGTTTGGAAAACCTACGACGTATTAAAATCAATCCTCAAGTGGAGAAGAGGATTATGAAATCCTTGACAAACCCAGATGCGGAAATTACGGCACTTCAATATTTGATTGGGGGTACGATCAAGGTACTGGGTCAACCGCTTGGTGTGGGTCAAGGCAATAACCCTACCTGCCAATCGGCCAGAGGGATCAGTATGTGGAGTCAGCATTCTCCCGCAAAACTGATTGATATGATCATTACCGTGTCCACCCAAAACAACCTGATCATGCGATTTGAAAACCAAAACTTGGTTTCAAACAATCTGTTGAAAGGCTTGGTGGATCAGCTCGACTACAACTTGGATGTAGTATCTGTAGTGTTGGTTCCCCACTTGGATAAGATCTACAATGAAATGATGAGGTTATCCGCAGGTAGGTTAGACGACCCACACAAATGGGTCAATCCTGCGATGTACGGTCAGTGGATACAAGTTGGATTTGCTTCCTGTTACGATTACCTAAGTAACTCCATCATGGATTATCCAGGCTATCTCCGAATCTTTTATGGAGCTTTTCATCCCAACTACAATGGGAATCAACAAATGGTATATCCTAACCCCGTAGGAATTTTCATCACGAGCAATAAGGGAGATATGATCGGGTTTCACGCTGTATCCCTTCTTAGGGTTGATGAAACCAAAACCGGTGAATTGCGGGCTTATTTTCTCAATCCAAACAACGAAGGCCGACAGGACTGGGGACAGGGAATCAAGCCATCAGTGCATGGTCAAGGAGAAAAACAGGGCGAATCATCCTTGCCTTTCCATCATTTTGCTGCGCGAGTTTATGCCTTTCATTATAGTACTTTGGATGTGAGAAATAAGCTCAATGAGGTGCCCCAAGAAGAGCTCATTATGGTGGAAAAAATGGCTAGGGAAAGCTGGGGCAAATCGTATGTATGGAATCAACAAACAAAATTATGGTAAGACATTCGTCGAGAATAGAATTGAGTCAATCCTCGCTAACGAATAATATAAATTTCATCAGGAAAAAGGTCGGAGATGGGGTTCGGATTTCCTCTGTGGTCAAAGCTAATGCCTATGGCCATGGTATTCGATCTTTTGTAAAGATGGCCGAAAAAGCTGGAGTAGGTCATTTTGCTACTGCTTCAGCTTTTGAAGCAGAGGAAGTTCTGGAAGCCAAATCAGAGGTCAGTGATGTGATGATTATGGGTATTCTCTATGATGAGGATATTGAATGGGCAATCCGAAATGAAATTGAATTTTATGTGTTCAACTATGAGCGCCTACCGCTGGTGCTGGAGTTGGCAAGGAAGGTAGGAAAGCAGGCAAAAGTGCATATCGAGGTAGAGACTGGTGCCAACCGTACCGGAATGACCAAAAAAGAATTCGCTCCTACTTTAAGTTTTCTCAAGAAGCATCCAGAGGAGATTGCTTTCAAAGGTCTCTGCACTCATTTTGGGGGAGCAGAAAATTTTTCAAACTTATTCAAGATCAATGCACAGCATGAACGGTTCAAAGGGTTCCTAAAGCAATGCCAGCAAAAGAAAATTATTCCTGAAATCCGACACATCGCTTGCTCTGCGGCCGCCTTGGCTTACAAAGATACCGTGTATGACATGGTGAGAATAGGGGTAGCACAGTATGGATTCTGGCCCAGTCCCGATATTTATTATTCCCATTTGCAGGAAATCGGGAAGCAATCTGATGGAGCACTTAAGCGAATTTTTACCTGGAAAACTGATGTGATGGATGTCAGGGATGTGGAGGCTGGTGAGTTTATCGGCTATGGGACTTCCTATCAAGCTTCCCAAAACATGAAAGTGGCTGTGATGCCTTTAGGCTATTCCAATGGATATCCGCGAGCCCAATCCAATCGAGGACATGTATTGATCAAAGGAAAGAAAGCCCAGATTGTGGGATTGATCAATATGAATTTGTTTATGGTGGATGTCTCCCATATCCCGGATGTACAAGTGGGAGATGAAGTGGTGCTGGTTGGTCGGCAAAACAACAATACCATCAATATCAGCTCATTTACTCAAGTGACCCAGCTGTTGAATAATGAAATGTTGAGTCGCTTGCCTTCGGCGATACCTAGGAAGATTGTAAAGTAAGATTTACCCAATAGATAACAAACGTTACCTGCTTTCCATAGAGGGAAAAATCAATAATCTGTATAAAACTCCAGGTTCTCCAGCTCATTCAGACATAAGGGATTTGGTAATCTATTCGGGTTATTGAAAAACTCGCTTGCTGCTTCCATGGCGCAAGGATTACTCCAATTGGTGGTAGGGGTATGTTTCCATCCTTTAAAAATTAAATGGTAACTTTTGCTTAGATGAGTAGTCATTGATTCAGCCCATTTGACTGGAGTTTCATGATCATATTCCCCGCTGATTAACAAGACAGGGATATCGCTCTCCACTGGTTCATTTTCAATTTCAGACACAGTTTTCACTGACCAAATTTTACAGATTTCATCCTTGAAAACGACAGGAGACAATCCTGTTACTTCTGGGTATTTGTATGTTTCATTTTCAATTACTTCGCTTGAATTGAATGGGTTTTCCTCTGCACACCAAACAGAAAGTCTCATTCCCCTTCCGGCTCCATCTCCTGGCTCTTGAAACAAGCTGATTAATTGCTCCTTCACAGAGGATAAATCACCATCTAGAAGCTTATTGATCTCAAAGGGAATTCTTGCTACTTCTTCAGTGGAAGCAGATGAGAATATGGATATAAGATCTTTCCCTTTTAGATAGAATGTTTCTCTTTCCCCATTTTTAGGGTTTTGAACAGAAACCTCCAATGGATTTTTTGTTTTTTCGATGAGGTAATCAAAAAATCGTCTTTTTATCAAGGGGAATGCATAATTACAATTCTCCTCAGATTCACAGTCAGCAAGTAACTTCTCTGCGGTCTGTAAGAGATTGCCTACGCTTTCCTCATCATAGTTCACCTCTAAAGGAAGAGGGGAATCCATGACCACACTTCTGATCTTTTCAGGATAGTCACGCATTAGAACCTGAGCGATTTTTGTACTGTATGAAATGGTCAAAAGGTTGTACTCCTCGATTCCTAACACCTGAACAAGGTCATGTATGTCTGCTGCAATTTCATTTGTGGTAAAAGCATTTAAATCTATCCCCCTATTTTCCAGCTTCTCTTTGCAAGCTCTTGCAGCATTTTCGAAAAGTTCATCTTTGTTTCTTGAATCAAAATTCGGTTGGTTGGATTCATAAATTGCTAGTGACCATTCTGGGCAATCCAAGTGTGGTTCAGCATAGTAAGTTCCTCTTTGTTCTATCAAAATGAAATCCCTGTCATCCAGGTATTGGTAGGAATTCATATATTGAGCTGAAGGCATGGTACTTGATCCCGGACCTCCAACGGTATAGATGATCGGGTCTTTTTTTGGATTGGGATTTCGGCTTTTGAAAATGTAGACCGGGACCTTAATAGTTTTACTTGAAGGGGACTTCCTGTTTTCAAGAACTTCCAAATATCCAAAAGTATAAATCTGTCCTTTGGGAATTTTATGTGTTGGATTCTCTGAAATAGTAAAAGTTGGGGTAAAGTCAGATGCTTTTTTTTGCTTTAAACTAAAGCTTGAAATAAAAAGGAGAAATGTGGATAGATAGATCCCGAGTCGCATGTTTAGAAGAATTTATTCACAAAAAAACAATCCATTCTTTCACTAGGCATTCACAAATGTTAAGAAAAAGAATCTTTTTTAATTCTGCTTAAACTCTGTTCCGAGACGCCCAGATAGGAGGCGATGTACTTTTGAGGAACTTTCTGAAATAACTCCTTATTCTTTGCAACCAGTCCTTGGTACCTTCCTTTTAAATCGAGTGTTTGGATATCATTTAATTTTTCAACTGTTGACAGGAAGGCTTTTTCGGCGATGATTCTTCCAAGTTTTTGAAATTGTGGGTGAAGTTCATAGAGTTGCTCCAAGCCATCTTTCTGAAATTCGTAATAGGTAATTGGTGTTAGGGCTTCGACAAATAAAGATCCGGATTTGCCGGTTAAAAAACTTTCAAAATCAGTCGCGAACCAATTTTCAGAAAAAAAGTGATGGGTAAAATCTTTGCCTTCACTGATCTTAAAACCTCGTAAAAGCCCATTTTCTATGAAAAGGATTTTTCTACAGATATTTTGAGGGGTAAAAAGCAACTCACCTTTTGCCGCTTTTTTCTTTTTTGATGCATTGGAAAAGAGTTGAAAATTCTCTTCTGTAAGGCAGATTATTGAATTAAGCATCTCTTTCATAGATTCAATTTAAAAAATAAGTCTTGATCATGCCTTATTACTTACTTGCTCTTAAAATTTCAATCTTTTTCTTGGCATGTTCATGGGCGGGATTAAGATTTAGCGATTGTTGATAACTCTCAATTGCCCTTTCAGTATCACCTAAAGTTTCATATGCTTCTCCTAGGCTGTCAAAAGCATTGTAAGATTCAGGATAGTTTTGGGTATTTAGGAGAAAGAATTCCAAGGCCATGGCTTGCTCTTCCGGATTTTTGCTTTGAAGGAAACCATAACCGACTCTATTGACCAAGTATTCCGGAGGGTGAAAATCATTGGAAAGTCGTTGGGAAATCAATTGATACTGCTGTAGCAGTTGATCCATGCTTTCTATATCTCTGTAAGAAATCCCATATCCATCAAACATAGTAGAGATGCCCTGATAAAAGGCAATGGGAGGAACGGATCCATGATTTTCATGTTCGAAGTACTCCAATTTGGCGGGAAATTCCCCAGGGCTTTTGCTATGCAAAGACTCATATAATCTCACATGTCTATCTCGGTTTCTGATATTCCTTTTTCCCCAGTTTGCGGTGGCCAGATACAGGTATCGTTGATAAGTCTGATCGGTCACTGCTTCGAGTTTTTGGTCCATGGTTTCCGCATCCCAAGTTCCAAAGCTGGGGTCTACGGCTATAAATGCATTAAACAGCGTTTTTTCTTTCATATAAGCATGTGTAGCCAATAGGCCACCTAAGGAATGTCCGAATAGGATACGATAAGAATCCGTTCTGTAGTTGGCGTCCAACTCAGGAATCAGTTCTTCTTCCAAAAAACTTAAAAATTGCTCTCCACCTCCGGAAGTATTTTCCCGAACGGTGATGATTTTGTCTGGAGTAAAGTCCCTTCTTCGGTCCACATTCTGAATGGCTACTACGATCATTTCAGGAATAACCCGATTGCCATTGTAGCCTGTACTCATATAGTTTACCATCCCTGTGATGGACCGAAAATGTGCATTTCCATCTAGCAGGATCAGAAGTGGATATTTTTTATAGGAAGAGCCATCTTGAAGGTAAGATTCGGGTAAGTTGACCCAATATTCTCGATCCTCATTAAGTTGATCAGAGTGAATTTGGTGTACGGTACCGATGGAGATTTCTTTTATTTCTTGGGCTTTGATAAGTTGAATTCCAGATAAGAAAAAAATAAGGAGTAGGAGGTTTTTACTCATGCTTTTTGGGGTAAGGGGTTTAATTCCCTAAGATAATGGACTTTTTATTTTGGGTTTTAATCCAATTAATGTTGGATTGTGGCTATTTCACGGGAATTACCTAGTCAAGGTTAAAATTTTCCTTTTAGTGTTGATTTTAAGGAAGTAACTTCTTGATAACAATTCTATTTGTGATTAGGGGAATACTGTAATTAATAAAATACTGAAAAAGTTGAAAGTAAAATAGGCGTAGTAATCCCTACGCCTGAAGTTTTAATGAATTATTTATGGTCTAGGAGCGATGAACGATTATACTCCAACTATATCACCCCTCATCGTTTCAAGTATAGCAATGACCTCATCTCTGGTTGATGGATCCACACCATTTTTATCCAGAGCCCATATCGTATCTTCAGTTCCGCTATCCCATTCCTCGTCCGTAATATTTAGACCTGTATGGGCTGTACGCATGTCTCTTCCTGAATAAGAATGAGGTCCTCCAATACCCATAGAGAAAAATTCAAATACTAGTAGCTTTAGCCGGTCCATATCTATTTTTTCAAAATAATAGGCAATCATCGGGTTACTTGCATTCTTGTCTAAAACATCATCGACAATGATCTTAAGTTTCGTTTCGCCTCCTAATCGTTGATAAAGGGTTTGGTTAGAATGTGAAGCTTGAGTACTCATGGTTTATGTAGTTTAAGTTGAAAAATATATAAACTGCAACACGGCAATACGCGAAGCAAGAAATTAAAAGCAAACTCAAAACATGGAACAAATACCACCAAAAATCGAGGGAAGGATTTGCTATCGTACTAGATATGTGTCTGCGAATCGAGAAATAGACACAAAAATAAATTCAGCTAGTGAAAGGGAGAGTTGTAAAATGATGAAAATCAATCCCTTATATTAAAGTTAAGAAAAAATAGTAAAAAAGAGTAGGTGGTCTATGAATATTTTAAGATTATTTTTAAACTAAAGTTCAACCGATTTTTTTGATTTTAATTATTGCAAAAAGCTTATTAAAATATTCTTGGATCTCCATCAAAACCCTCATGGAAAGTTAACCTTTGCGTAGATTGGTCTTTCAAATCATACACATAAATCTCCCAGTTTCCTACTTGATTACTTCCAAAATAAAGGGAAGTTCCATCTGAATTCCATCTAGCAATTAATTCAGTTCCCACGCTAGAGGTGATATTTCTCAGCTCTTTGGTTTCCAAATTCATTATCAAAATGTCTTGATTCCCTGTTTCGAAATGGTCTGAACTGAAGACTAGAAGTTCATTATTTGGAGAAAGTGCTCCCCTTTCTTCATTGGAATCATAATGAGTAAGCTGGGTCATTTCCCTGCTATTTAGATCCATCACATAAATATCATTTGATCCGGATTGATTATTGGTAAAAGTAATTTGATTCCCGTCAAATGACCAGCTAGGATAGGAGCATGTGCCCAAGATTCCTTCAGTTAGGTTAAGAGTGCTGCTATCCTCTCGATTAAATAGATAGATGTCGCCTCCGCAAGGGTATAATTGTAAATTCCCTTCCGCGGAATATAATATGTTTTTATCATCCAACCTGCAATTTACAGGATGTTGGAGCTCTGATTCTATCCCTGTTTCAATATTGATAAGATGTCTGGTAATAACTTTTCCTTTTTGCCTTAAAAATGAGATTTCTTTAGAATTTACCCAGGTCGCAGCCCATTCTTCGGCATCAGAATAGGTGATTTGTTTTGGTGTTGGACTCTTTGGGGAAAGCAAATAAATATCGGAGTTCCCTGATCTATCCGAAGAGAATAAGACTAAATCAGTTTGCTTTTCTTGTACAGAAAAGAAGGGAAGAATTGTCAAAAAAAATAAAATGATGAGGTCCATGTCTTGCTACTTACCCCCTTGGTTAAGTTTTAGGATTAAACTTCTTGAATTTCAGAAAGATATGCTAAACTAACCGAATAGCGCTTTATTTGTTTCTCTTAATGCTTATTGAATCATGATATTTTCCAGTTTATCGACATGAAAAAAGAATTCATTTACCATGCATTTAATTACAGAAAAAAAGGGGGCTTGGTTAGAAACAAACTTCACTTTTTCAAATAATCCAATTCAAAAAATTCTAAAGCATTTTCATAAAATATTTTCCGTTTATCTTCTTCCGAAAGAAATTTGAAAGAATCAAGAGTTTCGATACTGGTTTTCACATTATCTGGCCAATACATTGCATCTGAACCATACATAATCCTGTCGATCATTCTTCCTTTTTTTGCCTTCATCAAAAAATCCTCTACATAAAGAGCGGTAGGAGTATCTTTTATCCATAGTAAAGCTCCTAAACCACAATACAATTGAGGGTACAATTCCATTAGGGCAAGGGAGTTGTCATAAAATAGGCCACCTGAGTGCATCAAGTATATTTTGAGCTTCGGATAGTTAATCAATACTTCCTCGATAAGTAATGGGTCTCCTAAGCTCAATCTAAATTTTTTGTATTGGTTTGAAATTCCAGGAGGTCCACCACCAGTATGAAGAGCAATAGGGATTCCTTCACGTTCACAAATGGCCAAATAAGGGGCGAATTTTGGATCTGCCAGTGTCAAGCCATTGAACATAGGCATAAATTCTCCCCAGACTTGAATTTTTCCTTCTTCGATCATCTTCTTAAACTCCAGCGTATCGAATTTCGGATAGTTATTGGACTCATAACCCTGTAAAAATTTTTCTTCCATTTCAGGATTATACATTCCTCCACTTTTCATGGCAGCCACGATGTTAAATTCTTGAAAGTTCTTTTTCATTTCCATTTTAAATTCCTCTAAGGTGGCAGGAGCACCTGGAATTGGGAAATAAGAGCGTTCTGTATACCCATGTAAGTGAACATCAATGATGGGTTTTACCCCATCTTGGGCAAATGCCAGGTTAGAAAAAAAGGTCAGGAATAAAAAAATACGTTTCATAATTTTGGGAGAGCTACTGTCAAAAGTTGATTTAGGTGTAAACGCCAAGTCGAGTTGTCCCAATAATTAATTCCCACAAACAGCCCCCGTTAGGCAAATGGACAATTCCCAAAAAGCGATCAATTAAATCAGGTGTTTCTTAAATTATTCATTTTCATTGTATTATGCAAGAAATGAAAGTCTGATAAAATGGGTTTGAAGAGATTGGGTAAACATAGTTTTTGGTAGAGAATCCCGTATAACCTTGCTATTCTTGCGGACTTGTTTCAGGACCTGATCCTGGTAGGGGCAGATCACTTACCGGCGCATCCCAAAGCACTTTCCATTCCTGATCTATTTTTTCCCACAACACCACATAGCTTCCATGATCTGTCATCGCTGGTATGGGTGAATTTTCATTTGGCGTAAATGAAAGCGTATAGGTTCCATATTCTGTTGCCAGATCTCCACTGGCCTTCACTTTCTCTGTGCTTAAATCAAAATCCCATTGACCAATTTCAATATTTTGATTCCACATCTCTTTAAAATTTTCATTTCCAATTATAGGAGGCTGATTAGGAGGTAATTGAATGCAGTCTTCTGCAAAATAAGAGGCTACAGAGTCGATTAATCCCGCAGCGTACCATGTTTCTATCTTCGCATTTTTTTCTTCAATGATTTTTTTGATTTGCTCTGAATATTCAGCACCTGATGGCAATTCTGGACTTTTGGAATCTTGGCAACTTGAAATAGAAAGGGAGAACAGTAAGGCAATAAGTAGGCTTGAAATAAGGTTTTTCATAAATTTTTGATCTTTAAAAAAGTGTCCATTATTTGATGCTGCCATAGAGATAATTACTTAAATCGAATATATCTCTATGTGCATCAATTGTTTATAGATCATAAAAGTTAGGAAATTCCTCGAATCCTTCAAGAGGAGCAGGGTAATTTTGTCTTCCAAACTCGTTTTAAAAGATTTAAAAACTTTTTAACCTCTGGTATTTTCGTTGAATGCCTCGATTGCTATCTGAAATCCCGGTCATTACTAATTTCTTTTCATCCACTTCGATTTTCCAGCTTTCAGGGCCCTGATCTCCTTGATGGGGGAGTAAGGTGATTTCTGGCCTATGCCCATTGATATGCCAATATCCTGAAAGTCTTTTTCCTTCTGGAGAAAAATTAATGTAGATCCTGTCCCAACGTATAAATAATTTATGTTTTCCCTCTCCATCGAATTCGTTTAAAATGGATTGCTCGTTTTCTGTGATTTCCACCAAATCCCAAATTCCTTCCAAATAATCTGCAGGTGACATCGGTAATTTTTCGATGGGTACTAACATCACTTTTACATGCATCCCCTCTTCTTCACGTTCGAAAATCATTTTTTCTCCTGTAAATGAGACGTCAAAAGCCCCGAAATCATCTGCCACATCTAAATTGTCTTGAGCAGCATACTTATTTGTTTCCGCGTCGAAATCCCAATGACCCTCCCCATTTTGTAACCATCCATTTCCTGCTTGATAGGTTCCATCTTGGTTTATTTTGAACCATTTGGCCACCGGCGTCATGTTTTCTTCTCCAACCATTACATTTTCAACTGCCCAAAATCCTAAGACCTTTTCTTTTTGGGCTTGAGCAGGGATAGAGAGGAGTAAAAGGATACATCCTAGGAGATAGTTCAATTCTTTTTTCATCTTTAGTTTATTAGAATGTTTACAATTGCTTTTGCGAGTTGGATTTCATTAGTCTTGCTTCCCACATTACTTAGGAAGCTGATGACATATGCTCCATGATTGATATTGATGAGCATGCCTTTGTACCCTTCCGTACTCCCCCCATGAATGATGTAGGGTTGAGTTATTCCTAAATCGACCATCCTACTTTTGTTTTCTTCGTTTATGACCACCCAGCCGTAACCATAGCTAAAGTTTTGGTCTATGGTAGCTTGGTGGTTTTGCTGCATCAAATTCAAGGATTTTGCAGATAACCATCCCGGATTATCCATGACATGGGCCCATCGGTTTAGGTCAGAGGGAGTAGAAAATATTCTTCTTCCTAGGCTTAAGTCAATGAACCTATTCTCATGCCAGCTTCCTGTCTGCTCTTGGTAGTTATATGCTCTGGCAAGTTGTGGGATGATGATTTCGTTTTGACTTTCAGAGACTGTATGTTTTAGTCCCAAAGGACGAGTCAGTTTTTCCTTTAACAGTTCTGCAAAAGGCATATCATAAGCTTCTTCCAAGAGGATAGCAAGGAGGTGATAGGCAAAATTGCTGTAGTAAAATTGTTGACCTGGGCTATTGATCGACTTGAGGGTACTGATGAAATCAACATAGCCCTCATTCGTAAAACGCAAACGCTTAAAAGGCAAAAAGAAATCTTCCTGTAATTCTTTGGCCACGCCATCATAATCAGGTAATCCCGAACTGTGACTCATGAGGTGATGGAGGGTAATGTCCGGGTGAAAACTTCCCTGATAAGAAAATGAAGATAACAAATCCACCAATTTATCCTCTAGGCTTAGCTTTCCTTCTTCTACACCTTTTAAAACAAGTGCAGCAATCATGGATTTGTTGACCGAAGCAATATCGAATTTGGTGTCATTCGCCACAGGAATCCCCCAGGTTCTATCTGCCAGTCCCAGGTAGTTTTCGTAGAGGGTTTTTCCTTTTTCGGTAATGACTACTCCCCCGTGGAATTGATTCTGTTGAAAATGTGCCTGGATCAGTGAGTCTATTTTTTGAGCTCGATCCGGCATAGAAGACACGTTGCCATCCTCTTTCTTTGATTGGCAGCCGATTGTGAAGCTCAAGAATATTCCCCAAAACAGCAGGTTTAAAATGTTCTTCATGGACTTTCGTTTTTTACAAATATGAAAGCCTAGAATGCTGTTTGACGAATAATTTGGCCGTTTTGGGATGAAAAATTTACTGGAGGGACGAAACGAAGGCTTAATTTAGAAAGTGTGTTTGAAACTGTTTGGATACAGGCAAACTGTGACCATTTATTTCAACATGTACTTTCCCTTTGAGTTGCTTTACAGCCTGAATATTCTTTCTATTGACCAAATAACTTCTGTGGGCACGCTCAATTTCTATATGGGTTTTTAATTCTTTTTCCAGCACCTTCAAGGGCTTTCGGATCAAGTGCTGCTTGCTTTGGTTATGAGACAGATAAAAAATGGTGATGTAGTTATCAGAAGAGTTTGCAAACATAAAATCACTCAACTTCACCTTTAAGAGGTCTTTGCCATTTTCAGATTGGAATAGTAAATAATCCGCGTCGATCCCTTTTGGTTTGGTTATGGCTTTTAGAACCAAATAAAATGATAGAGGGAGTACCATCATCAAAGGGAATTCTTTAATAATCAATCCATAGCCTATTAGATCCCACTCTTGCCAATTCCAGAAATAATTGAATAGGATAAAGATGAGATGGCTGCCCAACATCACCAAACCTACATACCAGGCGGTTTGATTCAGCCAGCGACCCTTTGCCCATTTTGGCTTGAGCCAAGTTTCGAATATTGTGAGATAGGTAAAAGTCAACACACCGAAACTGATGCTTCGAAATAAATGGGAATGGCCTGAGTATGACAGCCCTTTTTGAATTCCATAGGCCTCAAAAAAATACAGAAAATAGAAGACCGAAAAGCCGGAAAGAATCCCGAAAACAACTGGAAAATACTTGAATAAATAGCGTTTGTTAAAATTTATGGATCCTTCTATTTTCAATTCTTTGGTCACTATTTTTCAACCTGTTTTAGAGTGGAATACTTGATTACCATTCAAATCACTAAAAGAACTGAATGAAGTTTTGCCAAGTGATGTACTAATTTAGCAAAGATTCAGAGATTGAAAGTTTGTGTGTTTTAAGAATGCTTGGGGAGGATATAGTTTTAAGAATTATTAATTCAAATCAAAATTATCCACAGCAGTTCGTTCCTTTTTGAATCGGAGGACATTTCACTGTTCCATAACTGCAATAAACACAGCAGTCACCTTGTTTAGGTTTTAAAATTTTCTTACAGTTTTCACATTCGTAAAAGTATTGACATGCATCGGTAGGCATCCTTTCTTCTTTTTCATGTCCACAAGCAGGGCAAGTGATTGTCGATTGTAAAATAAGATTCATAGTTCTTTATTCAGAGCCGACGACAAGTTAGTAAATCCAACACACCTTTAAATGGGCGAAAGTTTACTTCAAAATAGCCGTTTTTTAAAAATTATTTAAAGATTAAACGAACTTGGCAAAGAGAAGCTGCATTAGGGTGGAAAGAATAGCATAAACATAAGAATTGAAAATCCCTAGAAATTGAAAATGCATAGATTCAAACTATTGTTATTTTGGTCCACACCTCGTGAGGGCTAATAATCAAATATTTGGGCGTTCTCGTTCATCCATTGTTACTTTGTCCCGAAGTAACCAGACTCCATTTTCTTTGGTGATTATATAGGTAGTATTTACTCTTCTTGTTGGGGTAACCACTTCATTTATGACTTGTCCTTCTCGTTCATGATATTGGTGAACTACTACAACATCAGGCCTTAAAAACTTAATTTCTGGATCAGAATAGTTCTTTGCGATCGATTGGGCATATCCGGGATTAGCATGGAGGAATTTGATGAAATTGATAATGGTGTCTTTTCCGTGGAAAACTCTACCGAATGCCTGTAACCAACGACCGTCTTCCGACCATATTTTTTCACGCTCCTCAAAATTCCCGCTCTTTGTTTGAATAGTGATTATATTTTTAATGTCTAGGCTGTCCTGTAGACTTATTTCCTCATAGTTATCTTCACCTGAACTAGGAATACCCTCGTAGTTCATTTCCTTTTGACCACAACTATACAAAAGAATTGCAATAAGAGATAATCCTAAGAATTTCATGGTTTAAATATTTTTTTGATACGTACTACCTTTGTTTTTGGTACAATGTATACATTTTCATTCTAGCTTAACTATCTAATTCTAAGCCTACTATTTGCTAGCTATTTAATTAGCATACAAATTGATTAACAGTTTTGTATCCTTAATGTCCTCTAATCCCAAAATACAGCAAGCTTCAAGAAAGCCAGAGAAATCAAAAAAACATCTTTCACAATCGTCTCATTATAATATCGTCCTTCTTTCCCATGATACTTGTTGGATATATCAAAAGCAAGACCCCATATTTTGGTGAATTTTGGGCTCATGATTTTGGCTTTCCATTTGAAGCCATCGCTTTGCTTGAAGTTAAGAGCCATGATAGAATGGATGTTAAAGCCCTTATTTTACCTTGCAATAGGCCCCGCTTTAATACCATTTTGTAAATCAAAAACATCACCTACAGATCCAACCACAGCATCACTACGGTCTAGTTCTAATAATCCTCTTAAAGTGTATAGCGAATTAATACCTGTACAGTGGGCTCCAATTATTTTCGAAACTCCAAAATCCCTAAGTTTACTTGCCGTCCAGTTCAAATGCTCTTCTGAGGCATTGAATAGATGAAATCCTCCAATAATCGCAAACACCTTTTCTTCTTCACTATTTGCAACAATATGATCAAGGGTATTAATAAGACCAGCATGCCCACACCCTGAAATCAGAACAAGTCCATTTTTTGTGTTTATCACCAAAGACTGATCTTCAGGTATAGTATCTTCTACCAGCCCACTGGCTGTTTCTATTTTACCATTTCCAGACCAATTTCGCTCATTATGAATTCGGTTTATAGGCCCTGTTATCCATACGCCTGGGAATAATTCCTGTTGATTTTCATAAATGTAAAACTCCACGCCATCGGCTTCTAATTCTTCTCGAATTGCCAAAATGGTATTTTCGGAATTCACCCTTTTACTAAATATGCCCTCTCCTACATGGATTCTTTTGAGAGCATTGGGGTTTTGTTTTTTCAACTCCTGTCTAAGGGTAAGAAGACCGCCAATGTGATCCCAATGATTATGGCTGAGCAAAACATCTTCTACATCAGATAAATCAATGTCCATTTCCCGCGCATTTTGTAAAACAGTTTCAGGTTTTGCCCCTGTATCAAAAAGTATTTTTTTTCCATCCACTTCAATTAATGCCGAATATCCCCATTCCCCAACACCTTTTAAGTTTACTAACATGGTGGATAAGGTTGTAACCTTTAATTGAGAAACGGAATGATCCTCTTGCTGACCAAAAAGTAAATTGGTGTTTAAAATGATTAGGAGGAGAAGCGCCAAATATTTTCTTATTACCATAAATCCTATATCTATTATTTAAAACACTTAGATACACCCGGATTCGATTTGACTATTGCCTTCCTACCAATCTTGTCCAAAGCGGTTTTTATGTAAAGTAAGAATTTCATGCTTTCCATCCTTTACACATTAAAAAAGGTTTTGATCTAAAGCATTGAAAGTCAAGTTACATAACTTGACTTTATTATTGGCTTGGCTTAATACCATTTTCTAAAGCAAAACATACTTATTGACGCTACTATTGCATCATTTTGGTCAAGTTCTAATTGGCCTTTTAGTGTGTATAGCGGATTAATAGCTGCACTGTGGCTTCATTTTTTTGAAGGCTAAAATACTTAATATTAATAAGTTACAGTCTGTTGAAATAAAAATCATCCTAGGGACTAGTACCAATTTCCACCTAGGTTTCTATCAACTGTGTCTAGTATGCGAGATACATTTGTTCGAAACAACCACATCACAAAATGAACCGAAAAATAATTGTATTCGCGCTATCAATGCTTTTTGTAGGGAAAGCATTTGCTCAAGAGAACGTAACCATCAAGGTCATTGTACCTAATAAAACCGATGAGGTTTTCATTACGGGTAACCAAGAATCTCTAGGAAACTGGGACCCAGGTGTTGTGAAAATGGATAAAGTATCAGATTTCGAGAGAGAAATCACAACAGCTATTACTTACCCTGCTGAGTTCAAATTCACCAAAGGAAAATGGGAAAATGAAGGGATTATTAATCAACTAGATAATAATCCGAATCAAAAATTATCTGATGCTAATTCCAAAAATATATTTGTCGTTAAGGGTTGGGCAAATGAAACTATTGCAGAGTCTTTAGGACTAGGATACAGCACTAAAATATTTCAATCCAACTATTTAGGAGCAGAGCGTTTAGTTAAAATTGCTTTACCTGAGAACTATGATCCTGCTAAAAAGTACCCTGTATTTTACACCACTGATGCTGGATGGAATATGTTTACAGTGGCCAAAAATTATATTTCTAATCTTTCTCTGGATGAATATAGGCTGATGCCTGAAAGTATTTTAGTGGGCATCGTTCATGGTACGACCAACGACCGCTCTAATAGAAATGACGACTTAGATGTTTATTACAAAGAAACTGGTCAAAAGTTTAAAAATTTCATTTTTGAGGAACTCGTCCCCTACATCAATAGGACATACAGCACTTCGGGTTTCAATGTGATGATCGGACATTCCAATGGGGCTGAGTACAATCACTTCCTTTTACTCGAGGAAGAAAACCCTTTCAGAGGATTTATATCGCTATCAACGAATTTCTTCGCCAAAGATGTCAGACAAGAAATAGGTGACCTCATGAAAAACTACCAGGGAAATAATCTTTATTATTTCGTGGCTAATGCAACAACAGATTCGCCAGATAGAATTGAAGCAGGAAATGATTATGAAGAAATTTATCAGGAAAATATGAATCCCAATTTCCAGTTCAAAAAGCAAACCTATGAGGCCAATCATAATTCAGTTGTACCTCTCGCATTAGTAGATGGGATTCAGTTTATTTTTAAAGATTACAGAAATGTAGAAAACTACAAGAATTTAGCTTCTTATCGAGACCATTATCTAAAAGATATGAAGGCTAATTATGGGATAGAAGAAGAGTATTCTATACGTGATTTAGAATCTTTATTGATGGATATTATAATGGGTAAGAAAAAAGAAGGGTTAGAAGAGTATTTAAAATTTGTTGAAGACAATAAATTATGGCAGCTCCCTAAAATGAGAGAACCAGGTGGGTATGATGGAGTAAACAAAGGGAATTTCTACTTCTTTGTAGAAGATTATAAGAAAAGTGCAGAAAGTTACAGACAGGCTTTAGATCAAATGCACACGCATACTGAATCTGTGGCATATTTTGGGAACTTTGATAAAACTGTATTAGCCTTTAAAAAAATAGAAGATTATGAAGGCTTAATGAATCTTTTGTTAGACACGAAGTTCTATTTAAACTCAGATAATGAACTTACGCCAAAGAGTGTAGAAAGCAATTTGTTGTATATCAATTATCAAATTGCTAAGCTAGCGAGTGAACATGATATTAACCGAAAAGAAGGTAAAAAAGCTCTAGCCTATTGTAAAGATAATTACAGGGAAAATAGAATCTTTACCGTAGAAGAACTTGAAGGATTACTATAGGTTTACTTGACTAAGATGGATTGATAGCATAAGCTTTCTAAGCTTAAATAATTAAAATGGAATGAGGCTAATAACAGGTTTGTTAGCCTCATTTTTATTTAAATAAGTTTCCGTGAAAACTGCATTTGGTTGTTTGTACTCTGTTAGGAAGTATTCAATTTCAGTTCAAACCGTCAAATCCTCATAAGTAAAGTATACATTGTTAAAGTTTCAGTTTGATTTTAACAATAATTGAAATTCTTTACTTTAGCCTTAGTATGAAGCGTAACTTATTCCTTTTCGGACTTCTATTCTTAGTTTTTAGCAATTTCTGTTTTGGGCAGTATTCTATTTCAGGATATCTGGATACTCCTACTAAAAACAAGAGGGTGTATTTAAGTCTGTTGAGGTTTAATGAACAAAATACAATTTATACGGAGCAAGTATTAATGTCTACTTTGACGGATAGCTTAGGTTATTTTTCTTTTGAGGGTAAATTGCTTTCCGATAAGTATGCACTTTACCGTATTCATGCTAGAGTTGATGAGAGTGGCCCCATATTACAAATGAGAGATGAAGGGGTATACAAGAACTTTCAGAATTTTGTATTTTCTAACAAGGATACCATCGTTTTTCGAAAAAATACTAGATCCTGGTTTTCCAGTTATACTACTACAAACCCTATTGATATTGAATTGCAAGAGTTCAATAGCTACACCCTTCAATTAAACAGGGAACTCTCTTCGGTAACGGACCCAAAACTACAAGATCAATCGTCTTATCAGATGCTATCTGAATTGAAGTCCTATGCCGATAGCAATGAGGTGCATCCTTTAGTGACTTTGGTTTTGCTTTCCAATGTTGAAGACCGTGTTCTGAAGGATGATCTTGAAAGCAACCCTGAGTTTTATGAAAAGCTCCAAGACAGCCTGAATGTCTATTACAATAATACCTCCTACGCAAACCAATTGGACGAATTATTTATTGATCTTTCTAAAACTGAAACACAAGAGGAATTGGAATTCTATAGACTACTGGCCTTTGTCCTGGGGGCTATTAGTTTTATTTTAGGTATAGGTGTGGTTTTTTTGTTAGTGAAATTAAAGCAAAAAAAGAACGTAGGGTTACCACAGGAAAACATCAATTTAACTAATCAAGAAGAACGTATTTCCGAACTCATTATTCAAGATAAAAGCAATAAAGAAATTGCAGACGAACTCTTCATTTCCTTAAGTACCGTAAAAACTCACATCAGAAATATTTACGCAAAGTTAGAAGTGGCGAATAGACAAGAATTTGTGGATAAGCTTAAAAACTATTCTAAGGATTAGTCTCCATTTATCGAAACAGTCTCTCGACCTCTTTTGGATAAGGATATAATATTAATCTAACTTTATTTTCTCTTTCCAACTTTCTTTCAATCAATTCGAGGAATAATCGTTAAAACTTAAGGTTGAATGGGTTGTGGTGGAGGGTTTAGCCCGCCGGTTTTCAGGGGTTTGGGTATGGATTCCAGCTTCTGCTTTAAAGTTAGCAACCGGTAAAAAGTTGTATGGAGAGGCTCAGGATTTCCAATTGAAACTGACTTGAAAATTATTTTTACTCGATATTGAGCATTCGCTATTTTTTAATCTCGGAAATTATTTCCTGAGCTAGTTCAATAGTTTGAATATAGAAATCAGATAATATTAATGTTTGGTATCTCCTGTGATTCACCATTATTTCAAATCTCTTATCTTCTATTACATTTTTTAATTTTCCGTCAATATTTTCTATAGGCCTTGGGTCATTTTTATACACATCAGCTTGCCTGTGCCAAGGATTTGTTTTATTGTAAATCCAATAAAAATTTTCTTTTACATAGGGCTCATACATTGTTTTAATTTCTGAATTGGCATTTATTTCTCTACTTTTTAATTGTTCGATATGCCTGTAATAATTGAATATTTTGACTTGTAAATCTTCATCTACAAATGACATACTATTCGAATTTAATAGTGCCGTTAACCCGCTATCATTAACTTCAATATTCCGTTCGAACATCAGATAGATAATATACATCTGAATATTTCTGTCAATTGGTTTTAGTGTCTTGAATTGGTCTAAAAAGATATTTGAATAGTCAACAGTGGTTTGCGTTTCAGCCAGTAGTTTTTCCGCTTGTACTATATCATCTTTTAGGTTTAGGCGAATTGTTTCTAAATGTTTATTCGCTTGATTTATATTATTTTCTTTTTCATTCCAGTTATTAATTCCTAATGCAATCAATATTCCGATCACCACTAGGGTTATTTCTCCCAAAGCATATTTCAAATATTTTCCCATTTTGTTTTTCTCCACCAGGTCCTGGCGTAATTTTCTAAAGAAATTTATCATTGCTTGGTCGAAAGGAAACACAAGTTTAGTGTTGATATAAAGGTGTTTATCCGGCTTTTTTGATTGGTCAAATGGATTAAGTCTTTGGATTTTAGGAGTTTTGTCTGAAAGGAATATAATCTCTTTTTTCGATTTTCTCTGTTTTTATCCTGAATGGTTTTAGATGATATTCAGCGCTCCTTCAAATCCATGATAGGCACTAATCACCAATTCTAAATTTTTCTCAGTTTCTCAAATAGGGCTATGGAAATAGTGAGCCTTTTATTGACTGGTATGACGGAAATGTTGTAGCCAATTTTTCTAATCAGAAATGGCTTGGCGAGAGGAATTTTAATTCCTAAAATTAGAAAAGCGTAGATGCACCCGATAGTTAGGGTGGTCTACGCTTAGGGGAGAGCAATTTGTGGGATTTGATCTTTTGCCTTTTGGTAGAAAACTTACATCAGAAATTAAATAATGGAATTATTTTAATTGGACCGCTTGATCAATACGACCCAATCTTGATCAGGGGCCGAAGTCTCAGTTTTAGGAGGATTTCCTAATGACCGAATTTGACCTCCGTCAATTTTATTCACCGAACCGATTTGTAATTGATCTCCTGTTAATGGATTAAACCATTGTACGGTAAAGCTTCCATTTGCGCTACTTAAATCAATCGTATAGGTCTTGGAGTTTGGTAAATAGATAGCATAAACTTCATTCTTTTTGCTCAGGCAATAGGCATCTTTCGAGTTTATCAAACTATGCTCAGGATGCATTTCCCAATACGGCAGGTAGGTGTTAAAAAACGTCTTCGCATAATAGGTGATTTCCCAGAGTCGGTCTCGCTGCCGCCAGTCTTCGGAGGTTAGATCGGTGTGTGGGTGTTGAGCCCCAAAATACCATTCTACGCCAGCTCCTCCTGATAGTAAAGTTCCCCAAAGTGCATAGCGTCGAAGTGTCGTATGATTAGGATCTTCTGCATCAGTTTTGGCACCGTCAAACCACATCCCAATTTCATCCATTGTGACTAGCCACTCATGTCCGGCATTTTTAGACCTTTCTTTAAGATCTTGTACCACCTCTGGTGCATTCTTCCGCTCGTCTTGTTGTAATGAAATCCCGTCCACATGAGGAAATCCAAGTAGACTGTCTAAAACTGTAGCTCTTAACTCTTCGGTAGGTAATGTATGGTTTACTACTGGGTGAAGATAAGGGTCATTCTTTTTAATAAATGTTGCTGTGGCCTTCCGCTGTGCATCCGTTTGAGCTCCGGTTGTAACCCATGGTGCAAGTCCATTTTCCTCTCCCAAATTCCAAATTAAAGCATTGTGATGTCCAAACCGGGCAATCAATTCATAAAGGTATAGCTGACGTAAAGGACCTGTATCACCACCGTCTAACATGGTTTCGTTTTCAGTCTCTTGGATCACCATATGTAATAGTATCCCTTTTGATTGCATGTGTTCAAATAGGATCTCCCATTGATCTAATTTACTCACATCAAATCGGGTAAAATCATCTGGGGCCACATAAGGCCATACATCTTTGCCATCACCTAAAATGTTTAGAGTCAAGAAATAGGCTGCATTCATGCCTTTTGACGCTAAATAATTGATGCCGCCGATCAATGATTTTCCTTTCCCATTTTGCCATGTGGGGTCTCCAGTTTTCCAATCTTTCAGGTGTGGCTCATAGGTATGAATTTCGCCCGAGGTAGCAGCTTCTCCCTCTCTTGCTTCCGCTTTGATACGATATGTATCATCAAAATCAATGTAAGCCAATAAGTTTTCAGGACTATTTGTACCGGCTTTAATCCAATATTTATCAGTGCCGGTAAATTTAAAGTACCCATTAGAGGCTTCTATTCGTCCATGAGCTCGAAAATCATTTCCTTCTTTATCTGATTTGGTCACTTGGAAATTGCCTTTGGCATTCGAGATAGAAACCAATTCGCCACTACTTGGATCATCGTTTAATGCAATGCTATCTCCCTTGAATAATTTTGCCGAGTATGACCAGGTCCCTATTTTATCGGGAGTAAAACGAACTTTCCAGATAGGACCTGCGTCTGAACTCGTTTCAGAAGCATTTCCGTCAGCGGCATAAAATCCACGGATCGTATATTGGGTTTCTTCGTTTTTAAATTCAACACTCAATCGATAGTTTAAAAATGGATTTTCCTGAGCCAATTCAGATGATTCTGGCCCTTTGAAGGAAAGTGTTAGGGTGTGCCACTGAATGTGGACTGTTGTGGTATCTAATTTTTCTGATATTGGTTCTGAATCGTCACAGCTTTGAAGAAACAGTATACTGAGGAGTGGAAAAAAAAGAAATACTTTAAAAATATACTTCATGGTTTATGCTAGTTGACTTCGCCTGGTGATATAGATTCTTTACCACTAATTTCAACAATTTTTGAATACTTCTCTTACTTACCCCTAAATGGCTGTCTTTGGTCGGAGGGAATTACAAATTCCTAAAAATAGAAAAGCGTAGATGCACCCGATAGTTACGGTGGTCTACGCTTAGGGGCATTTAAACTTAAAGAGAATTCATTCCAACTCTCCTTAATTTAAATCCCTATAAATTGGTAGGTTCGTTCACGTTTCTTTTAAAAAATTTTGCCAACAATATTCTGATTGGGTTATTTTTAACTTACTCTAATGATTACCTAATCAGAACGGGAATATAAAATCCCTTAATCTTGCTGTCGAAGGTTACCACTCCAGGTTGAAATTGAATAATCCCTGTTGGATTAAACTTACGCGAAATATGGGCAGGAAGTGTAATGGGGCGAGGGATTTCCAAGGTTTGTATCATCTCCATCTCTGAACCATCGTAGGACATTCGCATGAATGTTTTCCCGTTTTCGTCTTCTACAAGAGTTTGTTTAAAAGTATATGTAGAAACAGGTTTTCCTTTGGTATCCTTCATAAAATCGCCAAAATCTTTGTTTCCGTTTTTCGGGCGATTTTTATCTTCCAAATATTTTTTTGGAGACATCCCTTTGTTAGAGCTGCTTTCTGCTTTAATATTATTGACTACCAATCCTGGTCGTCCAGTTTTCCAGGCATTGTTCATTTTGAAATCAACATACATGCCTTTTCCCTCTACTTTGTCATTAAGAGATAACTCAAGACCAGAGTAGTCCATCGTATTTATAGAAAAGTCAAAACTAACTTCATCACTTATTTCAGCACGGATGTTGGGTATAGGAGGAAGTGGTTCTCTAATAAATCCCATCCAACCTAAATTGGTTATAATGAAAGCGCCTAAAAAAATTACAATCTTTTTCATCTCGTTTTAATTTACCTATTTATAAGGAGCATTTGCAATCTCTTCAAGGTTTTCTTTGATTTCCTCCATTATTTTTTCTGCTTGGTGGGCTTCCATTTCAGCAGTCAAATAGTTAAAATCTAGGCTGATAGAGCCAAACAAGATTTTTCCAAAGGCGGAAAATTCGGGCCCCAAAGGGTTATTTGAGATAAAAGCATTTACATTATGTAATTGAATCGAGCCATAATTTGATTCCAAATCCAACTTCCCTATAAAGCTGAGTGCTGCTACACCAAGTCGCATATTTTTTAGCTTCAACACCATCTTGATAACATATTTGCTCATTTTTGACATTATAAACACATCACCTTGCCTACTTGCCTTATAAATGTTGTTGCGAATATTTGTGGCCAATAAAAGAACAGACTGTTGAGGTGAAATTGGAATACTCAATCGCAGCATAGAAATATTACAACCCAACTCTTGTTCAGGAACAGGAGGAAGCATAGACGAACGTAGATCTGCAAAGCTAATCACTCTGACCAGGCGATTTCCTTTGTCAAAATGTCTATGATGATATACTTTCTGGACTATTGCAGCCAAAAGCACACTGTTTAGGCTAAGTCCTTCCCGACCGATTCTGACACTTAATTTTCTGGAAACTTCTGGTGACAATTTGAAGCTTAAGATGGCATTAGTAGAATTACTGGGAATCGGTGCTTTCACTCCTTTATTTTTATACCTCCATTCATCCTTCATTTGCCTTCCCAAAAATCTCACTAGTCGTTTAGCCAAATTCCATTTTTGAAAAGAAGGAGGAAACTTTGAAATCGTAGGAACCTCCGAGGACTCCGGAAGTGATAGTCCTCCCGCAAGGCTAAGCAATTCGTGCAGGAGCAATCGTGCTGAAATCCCATCGATGATGGCGTGATGAAAACAAACAATCAATTCACATTTAGCTTTTTCAGGGCTTGGAAGAAACCAGCATTTCATTAATGGCCCAGCTAGGTCAAAGGTCGTGTTCAACGCATTTTCTGTGACTCCTCGCCATGTATCTTCATCAGTTCGATTAATCAAACTAAGATCTATAGGTGAATTAGGGTTTAATAATTGAAAGTAGAATCCACCGTTTTTCTTCACTATTCCAGACCGGAGTAATACGTGTCGAGCTTGCAGTTGCTGTAACGCTACTTTTAGTGATTTGGAGTCTGGTCCTGATGTTAAATGAAGAGCACATACGACAGACAAAGGAAATGATTCATTAGAGAAGGTGAATGCTTGTTCAATTTCGCTAAGGTTTCTGACGTAGGATTGCTTAAAATTCATATACAATCAAAGATAGAAAAATCAGGATAGGCGAAATACATAATATTCGTAGTGGTTGTAGGAAGTGTTTTTTAATTAATTCTTGGTAAAAAGAACAGTTCAAACACTATATACTTATGTTTCTAAAGCCTTTCTCCTCAAGGTAGGTAGGACAGCTCTACATTTTCTTTATTTTTTCTCCTACTAAAGAAGAAAATCAGATCGTTTTTGAGGGAGTGATGAAAAATTAAAATAACTATGGTTTTTATAAACGCTATATATTTGAAATAGTGTTATGTTGCTTTCTTTTTTTAAGTAGGCAGATTTGGTGGAATTGATTAGAAACACTACCGCTTGAATACCCAAAGAAACCGCTAATGCCTATATACATTGTTAGCTAAGTACTTTGTTTATACCTTCATATAATTCCAAATACATACTCGTACCCAAAGTTTGCATCTATTTCAAATCCTTTGATTAATTTCTTTCATAAAAAAGGAAGGCTACTTGCCTGATTCAAATTATGGGGTAGCAAAGGATCGGCTGCTGTTTTCTTTGCTCTTTCGTGTAAAATGTATATTCATTTCAAACAATGTAGGGTTAATACAGTATCTAGGTTGATATCTTCTCCTCGACTTCGATTGAAATGAAACGATCACCCCGAGATACCCCTAAAAAAATGAGAAAATTACCACTGTTATTGATTCTGATATTTTTTTCCTTGAATCCTTCCGCAATTAGTCAAACATTAATTGGGAATAACAGCCTACCCAATAAACTCAGAGTGTTTATCGATGGCTGTGACCGGAGGGATGGAGGCTGCGATATGGATTTTATCAGAACGGAAATTACAGCTGTCGACTTCTATCTGGATAATCAATCGGCTGATGTTTTTGTGCTGATTAATAATAATAGATCGGGTGGGGGAGGAAGACAATATCAACTTCTATTCATAGGTCAACAAAACATCCATGCGGGAAGAACCGATACCCTTTATGTAAATAACAAACAGACGGATACCGACTTTGAGGTGCGAGAAAAACTTACTCGGTATATCAAATTAGGTTTAGCCCCTTTTGTTGCAAAAACCACAGCTGGAGAGAATATTGAAATAAATATGAAGACAGGGGGTGGCATACAAGAAGATACCCTTCAGGAAACCGTTGATCCCTGGAATTATTGGGTTTTTAATTTGGGGGGTGATTCTAATATTGAAGTAGAGGAATTGAGCAAGCAAATAAATTTTGGTGGAGAAATCGAGATTAACCGTATCACGGATGAATGGAAAATAACTGTGAATGGTAGAATAGACGAAAGGCTGAGAAGAACGATTCAAAAAGTACCAAGAGTAGATGAAAATGGCAATCCGGTTCTTGGAGAAGACGGTAATCAGATCATCGATGAAGTGGAAAATAGTTTTGATGTATCAGAATTTGGATTTAGTCACCAGCTGGTGAAGTCTTTTTCACCCCAATGGTCTTATGGGTATGATATTGCAGGTCGTCAGAATACTCGCTTTAATTATCAGTTTCAGACCAGCTTTAGACCGGGTATAGAGTACAATTTCTTTCCAGAATCCGTGCAGAATTCCAGATTTCTACGATTGAACTACGGGGTTGAAGTCAGGAATAATAAATATGTAGAAGAAACAATTTCAGGGGTTGTTAAAGAAACCAGGGTTCTCCATAGTTTGAGAGCTAGTTTGGGACTCAATCAGCGTTGGGGTAACCTGGAAGTAGGGTATCGTATTAGAAATTACCTAGATGATTTTAGCTCTTGGTCCACTGGGTTAAATATTAGTGCAGAAGTTCGTGTCACTGGGAATTTTTCATTTTTTATGAGGGTAGAGGGGAACTACGTAAAGGACCAGATTTACCTGGCATCGGGAGATTACACCGAACAGGATATTTTGAGTGGGAGGGTAACCCTACCTTCCGCATATAACATCGATTCCAGATTTGGGTTTAATTACCGCTTTGGTTCTAATCTCAATAACTTCGTAAATCGAAGATTTTTTGGAAGAGCCAATTTTGTTGGAAATGATTGATATATCATTTGATGGAATAAAGAACTAAAGGAAATTGAATGCTCTAGGAAAAGAGCATTGGAAAATAGGGATTCCAAATAGGGATGCCTTTGCACGTAGTGCTTTTACCTACTTCTTGTAAGTCAATTTTCTTGAAGCCTAAGGTGCTAAATTCATCGCTTTCTTGGTCAGGAAAAAATCACTTATTAAATAAGATAGAATACTAAGTGAAAAAGCCATTAACAACTCTGGCATGATGGAACTGAAAAACTGTTTCCAAATAATGTAGGAAATAAGTCCTACCAACATAGAAATAAGTGCCGATTGCCAATGCAACTTTTTCTTGAGGATTGAGAAAACAATTACGGGAATCATAACTGGAATGTAATATTCGGTTATGATCATAATTACTTCAAGAATTGAAGACAAATAACTAGCCAATATTATACAAATCACTCCCATCAAAAGGGTAAAAAGTTTTGCGATCTTAAGTTTTTGCTTTTCTGTCATCGGCTTCAATACGCCTATAATATCTTCGCTAAATAGGATACTACCTGCATTTAGTACAGTATCCTGAGACGACATGACTACCCCTAGCATGGCAATGATGAAAATGCCATAGAGGATGCCAGGAAAGTGTTCTGAAGCAATATGAAGTAATACTTGATCATTATTGTCAAGTTCAGGATACAAGTAATACCCTGTACTTCCAATAAAAACCATTAAGACTAGCCAAATAGCCATAAATACACCTGCGGCAACAGTCGAATTTCGACCAACTTTATTGCTTTTTGAAGCAAGAAACCTCCCCAGTCCACCTGAATCAAGGCCTGTTGAACTAAGAAGCCATAACAATCCGAAACTGAAGATCATAATTATTGGGTGCGAATCGAATGCACTTGATGTCTTGGAAGAAGTTGTCTCTAAGTAATCTTTCCAAATAAACCGGTCCTCTGATAATATCAAAATAGCCAATATGGGTATCAGAATTATAAAATGAACAAATTGAATTGAATCGGTTTGAATGGTTGCCCTAATACCACCAAAATAAGAATAGACTATTACAATTGTAGTCACTATTACTATAGACCATATTTTAGAAAAGCCAAAAACGTTATTTACCAATTCACCACCTGCATAACTCATCGCCACTGTGATAGATCCAAAAAAAAGAAGAGAGAAAACTCCAGTGACGATCCGAACTATTTTATGATTGTGACTTTTTATACCTCCAACTAAATCTCCAATTGAATAAATATCATTGAATTTATTTCTAATTCTGGGAACCAAAAAGACACCTACAAATGCTAAACCCAACCCGCAAAACGGAAGTAGATAAGCCATAAACATTCCTGAGGAGAAACCTTCCCTTACTAACCCCATAGACCAACCTGGCCCTATAAAAGAAGCACAAAGCGAAGAAAAAATAAGAAAAAAGCCAAGGCCTCTTCCAGCTACTGAATACTCTTCAAAATTTCCTTTTTTTCGGGTAAAAAGGATGAAGCTAGAATACAATATTCCGAAAATAAGAATTACCCATTGGCTTGAGTTCATAGGACCCTTATTGAGTGTTGGATTGAATCACAGCAGTTTTGGTCGCTTTCAAAATATCCTCTGTTTCTGCATCAAAAATATTCCAGGAATTGACTACTACTATGGTTTTATATTCCGGAAAAACCAGAAGGTATTGATTGCCAAAACCATGACAAGCCCAAATTTCTATACCATCTTGATCGTCTCTCCACCATTGATACCCATATCCTTTTTCTTTGTCGAAAGAGACCTGTTTTGTGACACTCTTTTTTACCCACTCAGAAGAAATTATCTGCTGTCCTTCCCATTTACCATCTCTTAGCATTAAAAAACCAATTTTCGCCAAATCTTGGGCTTCTAAATACAATCCACCCTCAGTATCGGTATATCCAGTGGGTGTTTTTTTCCAATGATAGTTTTCTATCCCTAGAGGTGTAAATAGATGTTTCTCTGCATATTCGTCAATGTATAATCCAGTTGCTTTTTTGATGATCCCTGACATTAGGTGACTCGCCCCGCTATTATAAACCCATTTAGTTCCTGGAATCGTGTCCATGGGTTGATTCAATGTAAACTGAATCCAATCTTGACTTGCTTCAAGCTGTCCTGTAGTATTTGTTGAATCTATTGGCCTGTCTATTTCGTGCCATTCCATCCCCAATTGCATAGTCAGCAAATTTTCTAAGGTTGCTGTTTTGAGAGATTCGTCAGCCATTGATAAGTCATAATCTTCAAAAAAATCAACTACTCTGACGTCTGTACTGCTAATTTTCCCTTCTTTAATTGCAACGCCAATCATGATAGAAGCAATTGATTTGGTAACAGATTGTAGGGTGTGAATCTTTTGATTTTGATAATATGGATGCCAATTGGGATGATAATAATTATAGTCTCCAAAAATCGTCGAATCTTCACAGGTTGCAAATCCGCATCCAAGAACACCTGACTTTCCTTTACTTATTTTTTCATAATCATTCGTAAATGATTGGTCAAATACCAATTTCCCGTTTTTTATTAAAAGCAGTTGGTCAACATTCCCGTAAACTCCATTTTCTATCCCACTTAGTAAATCATCAAAAGGAGCTTTATTCAAGCCTTCAGCTTCAAAAGTTGACTCTTTCCATGACTCTTTGGGAAACTGATTTTCTATATTTTGATTATCACATGATAATAGAAAAAAGAGAAGGATACTGGTAATAATTACATTCTTAAGATCCATTTTTTTATTATTGATAACGCTTGTAAAAATCCAAATCCAGATTGTCTACTACGTTTATTTTCAGGGGATAAAGCAATTAATATAAGGATTTCGGGTATGACTTCCTTGGGGATAGTGGAGAGTTCCGGTTTTATTTTTCCCCTAAAGCAAAAAAATCCCCCAGATCGCTCTGAGGGAATTGCAAATTTCTAGAAAACTTAGGTATTCCAGTTCGTTACCGTGATCTATGATTAGTGGGAGGTAGTTAGTTTCATTCTAAATCATCAACAATGATTAGTATCTAAAATATAGCGAGGGACGTGCTAGTAATTCAATTATACAGTACTGTATAATTTGGTTGCTTTTAATTTATCCCAATTAATGATATTAAACCATATGAAAGTGTTCCTCTCCAATTTAGGTAATTGTGGCCTCCTTTAAATTCACGATAATCTACCTCATATCCTTTTATTTCAAGGATATCTCGGAACTGTCTGTTCATTCCGAGCATGGATGCTCCTGCATCATAAAGTCCAATATCCATATAGAATTGGATGGGTAATCTTTCACTTTGTTTATACAGATTAATTAGTTTCCCATTATCCTCTGGATATATCCAATGATTTTCATTGTCAGATCCTTTTATCCAATATGAACCTGATTGGGAAAGAACATTTCCTATTACATCTGAATGTTTGAAGGCTATAAAACTTGAAGCAAAACCTCCACGGCTTGAACCTGCTAAAACTACTTTATCTGATTTAGTCTGAATGTTATATTGTGAGCGAATCCAGGGAATAAGTTCTAATGCGATATAATCACCAAATTTTTCACTGATTAAATCACTGCTTCTTTTTCCCATTGCCCAAACCAACACGGTTACAGTTGGAGTAATTTTGTTTTCCGCTAAAAGGTTATCCATGATAATTGGTGTTGGCACTCCTGACCTACGATTTGGTCTTGCTCCATAGGATTCTCCGTCAAAAACAATTAAAAGATTATGTGGTTTGGAGGAATCATAATTGGCAGGTGTATGTATGGTGATTTTCCTTTCTTCGCTAAGAATTTCACTTTTAATTGATGTAACCAATAATGTTCCTTTTTCTACTTTATTTCTTTCGGTTATATACGGTTGCTCAGGTGCGTTTGGCATTTCTAAAGTTCCGTCATAAGCATGCTGGATACTTCTGGACTCAATTTCATGATTTGGACCGGATGTATCTAGATTAAAATAATTGAACCCATAATTGAATCGAGCATCTTTAGGTACCCTTTGCGTTACAAAATGAAGTTTTGTATTTGGTAATCGTTGAAAACGTAATCCCAAAAAATCAGGACCTCCACTTAACATGACCTACTCAGTATTATCATTAGGTATGCAAAAGTAAGTGACCAGCATATCTGTATTACTTCCTTCTATTGACTCGATAATGTGTCTTTCAGGTTGGTTTTCAATGAATTTGTCAATGGCAGTATTATCTGTCAATGAAGATTCCCATAAATTGTATAGCGTTTCTGTTGGAAGTTCATTTTTGGTGATACGTTTAGTGTTTTCAGACAAGCTTAATATCTGCATCACCTTAAATGTGTAATTTCCAGTATTTGCTTCTTTATTGAGAGGGTGTACCATAAATTCGTACTCGCCTGATTGATTGGATGTAATGTCAATCAGTTCATCTCTAGCTGTTCCATTTGGGATGTCAATTTGTTTATAGAGTTCCCCATCAGGCGCGTAAACGTCAATGGCAAGATCAATTCCATCTTGGGTGAATTTTCCAATAATAGCCATTCCGTTTTCCAATTCAACTGTGTAGGAATGGCTCTCTTCAGAGGAGATGGTTTTATTTATTGTTTCATTTGCTACTAATTGCAAGCTTCTGCCTGCTTGTGCTGAAACGAGTTTAATAGAACAAATTGTAAGAAAAAGTATAGCTATTGCTGATCTATGAAGCTTATTCATTCAGTATTATTTCCTGTATTGGATAATTTAAAATATGAATAACACTTAATAAACCCAAGTCCGGCTTGTCAATTGTCAAGCTATTCGCCTGGTTTACAGGGGCTGGAATTTAAAAAAAGATTTTGTTGATGACTTCCTTGGCGATTCAGGATAGTTCAGAATTTTAATTTCCTCTAAAGGGAAAAAATCCCCCAGATCGCTCTGAGGGATTTCTATTAGTTCTAGAGTTTCTTACTTCAAACTGGTATTCGGAACAGGAGCGACTTTAGTCCAAGGACTTACATCCATCTTTCTGGGCGTTGGATAGACCTCATCCAAGGTATTGCCATCGTAGATTCTTCCGTTCTTCACCACATGGGAAATGCTATTGGTGTTTCGGATATTCTCCAATGGATTGCTGTCCATAATCACCAAGTCAGCCAGTTTCCCCACTTCGATACTTCCCAGTTCTTTATCCAATCCCAAAGCTTCCGCTCCGGAGATGGTTGCTATTTTCAGCGCATCGTGTGCTTCCATGCCTCCGCTGGCAACAGACCAAAGTTCCCAGTGATAACCCAAGCCTTGCAGCTGACCATGCGAACCTACACCAGCTAATCCACCTTGCTCGAAGATGGATTTGATACCTTCCGCATGCTTCATAAATACATGGTCTTCCGGAGCAAACCATCCACCTAATCCACCGGCTCTTCTTCTTGCCTTCGCATTCAGTTCCTCATACGGAGTAAAGCGGTTCAGCTTCGGATCATGAAGCGGGCTTTCAGTCGTGTAGTAATAGTTCTCTGCCCAAGGTCCACCGTAGGCTACCAAAAGGGTAGGAGTCACCGCCATCTTGCTTTCTGCAATGGTTTTGGTCACATCCTGATACAATGGATGGATAGGAATGGAATGCTCATGTCCCGGATAGCCATCGATCAGCTGGGTCATGTTTAGTTTGAAATCCAAGCCACCCTCAGTCGTAGGCATGAGTTCCTGCTCTTTGGCCGCCATAATCACCCACTGTCTATGCTGACGGTTGCCCACCAGATACATTTTGATGTACTGGGTATTGTAGTACTTGCTGTACTGCTTCAGTACATTTTTGGTCTGGTCTAGAGACTTTAGATTATACATCCAATAGCCTACACCTGGCCCTGTGCTATACACTCTAGGCCCTGGTACCATCCCTGCTTCTACCATATCTCCATAAGTCAATACGTCGGTAGTAGCTGTTTGTGGATCTCGGGTGGTGGTCACTCCATAGGCCAAGTTGGCTGCATAGATCCAAACCGAGTTTTTATGCAATCCCCAAGTTGGCCACATGTGCGCATGGGTATCGATAAAGCCGGGGGTAATGGTTTTTCCAGAAAGATCGATGACTTCGGCATTGCCAGCATCCAAAGTACCTGAAGCACCCACTGCTTTGATGCGATTATTTTCGATCAGAATATCTCCCTGCTCAATAATTTCATCCCCTTTCATGGTGACGATTCGAGCATTGCTCAATAAGACGGTTCCCTTTGGAATATCTTTTTGGTAATACACAGAAACCTGCTTTTCTACCGGTTTGTAGGTTTCTTTTTCTTTTTGCTCGGCTTTGTAAATGCTATCTGCTTTGGCTTTTTCTTTGTCGTTCTTTAACAATTCTGCCAAGGCTTCTTTTTTGGCTTTGGCTACCGAATCAGCTGCTTTTACTGCTTCAGGTCCCAAAGCTTTCAAGGCTGCCACGGAATCTGCTTCGGCTAGTTTCTTCGCTTTTTTGGCTGTCTTCACAGAATCTTCGATAAACTCAGCTCTGTCGATGTCATATACCCAGTGTCCATTGCCCAAAGACCAGTGAACTTTCTTACCATTGGCTTCCCAAGCAGGCCATTCTCCTCCGATTTCTGTGAGTTGACGGGAAGGGAAATTACTGGATTCCGGATTACCCACATTGATGCTAGGGGTTTTACCTGCCGTAGGAATCGTTACCACATACACATTGTTATTGACCTGAGCCAAGGCAAGATTTCCTTCTGGAGCCATCAAAATTGTACTGGCACTACTAGGTCTCATTTGAGGCTCCTGTGCTGAGGCTCCCTCAGGAAGCATGCAGTAATTCACTGCATCGGCATTGGACCTAGGAAGTCCCATCACATAGCGGATATCTGATGCTTCTTCTGGATTGGTGGTATGTCCATGATCATCATGGGATTCAGCAACTGACCCAAAAGGAGTGATGCCTGTGATTTTTGCATATTCCTTTTCGTCGGTTCCATCCCATCTGACACTTAGCAAGGTGCCACCAGGACCATTCAAGAATACTCGGGATGTGTCTTTGGTGAAATGTACGTTGCCATGATTTCCGGCATCCATGATCTTTCTGAATTCCCCACCAGCAGATGGGATCCACACCAATTCTGCTTCTGAACCATTGATTCCTGGGCCCTCCGCATCTTTCATGACTTGATTGGATGCTTTGAACACGGCGATTCTATTTCTTGGACTCCAAGCGGGCTGCATGTATAGCGCACTTTCGGAAGTAAGCTGAGAAACGCTGCCTCTGTTTCCTAAAGTAGCTTTGTAGATATGTCCTCCTTCGGTTTCATTCCATCCTACAAATGCCAGTTGGGTTCCATCAGGACTCCAAGTAGGCATGGCTTCGGTGAAATCATGATTGGTGATTCGTTTTGGTTCCCCATCCGGGTAGTCCATTACATATAACCTGTTTAGAGCAGTAAAAGCTAATTTCTTGCCATCAGGAGAAGGAACTGCATCTCGAATCTGAGTGGCTCTTGCAGCGGTAGTATCTTTGATTTCGTAGTTGAAATACAATCGAGGACCCATAGCCAGGTTCACATCCACTTCGAATGGAATTTCCTGAGGGCTCGCGCCATCCACGGAGATTTTCCAGATTTTACCATCATAAGAGGCGATGACATGTTTGCTGTCAGGCGTAAAGGCCATGGCTGGTAATACTCCTTGTGGAGCGATGGATTCTTGTTCGTCTCGCTGAACCGGGTAAGCCAACCAATTTTCTTCTCCTGTTTCCAGGTTTCTGAGTACCAAGCCGGTTTTTTCTTCCCAGCGAGAACCATAGACCATCCATTTGCCATCATCACTTAGGGTAGGTGTGAAAGCAGATCCATATCGGGAGGTAATCCGGTTGATTTCTCCTTTTTCAAAATCATAGGTTCCGATTTGGTATTGGGGAAGCAAGGCATTGTAGTTCCAAGATCCACTTCGCATAGAATAGTACACCTTTTTTCCATCCGGGCTGACAAAAGGATCGATGGTTTTAATGCTGCTCGGGTTTTCATTCAACTGAATGCCTCCGCCTCCATCTTTATGGTACATCCATAATTTGGAGATCCTTCTTCCTTTGCTGACCACGATGTATTCGGAGTCTGGAGTCCAGTCTGCACCAGGTACATCCCCATTTTTGTCTTTGGTGATCTGTACCGTGTCTTTTTTGACCAGATCGATGTACCAAAGGTTGTCGTTTCCGGCGCGATCAGAAGTGAAAAGGATTTTCTCTCCATCCGGAGAAAATCTAGGGTGGGTTTCATAAGCCATTCCGGTAGTAACCGGAGTTGCTTTTCCACCTTCGATCGGAATGGTGTAAATGTCTCCCAGCAGGTCAAAAGCCAAGGTCTTTCCATCCGGGCTCACGTCCACACTCATCCAAGTACCTTGTTTGGTATTGAATTTTACTTCTCGTTCGGGCTTGAGGGGAAGGTCTTTAAACTTCGGCGTTACAATGGAATCTTTTTTTGTGCTGTCTGTCTGAACCATTGTTGCGTGGTCCATTGGAAGTAGTTTCTTCGTTGGTTTTGGAATCATCGTGGCAAAACTCACCGATGCTCCCAAGGCAACCAACAAGGCAGGTTGGGTAAATTTTTTCATATAGTGGTATTTGGGTAAATAATCTACAGCATAATCTTGTTTGAAGGCAAATGATTGGCCCTGAAATTAAAAAAATTGACCGCTTGCGGCCAATTCTTTATTAATTACTGATTATTTGATTGCTGCTGTGGCTGAATGAGTTAGGAATTTACTTCATATACTGTGACAGGTTTTGCTTTATTTTTCAAGACCATTTCCCCAATCTTGGAGATCTTAAAATCATCTTTCACTTCATGTTGGTATTGTTCCAAAATTAGGATTTGCCCAGGGCTGGCTTTGGATTGCAGTCGGGATGCTACATTGACGGTATCCCCAATCACGGTGTAGTCCAATCTCTTTAGTGAAATGGATCCGATGTTACCAGAGACCATTTCTCCCTTATTGATTCCGATGGATACTTTGGGTTGGAATCCGGATTTTTCTGAAAACACCGGCATGGCGTTCATCTTATCCCTAATGGCGATACTGGCACGAATGGCTCGCTTTTCATAATCTTCTCCTTTGAACACTGCCATTACCGCGTCGCCAATAAACTTGTCTATAATTCCTTGTTCGGCGATGATTTCCCTCACCATCATGTCAAAATAATCATTGAGCTGGCCCACCACCACATTGGGTTCTTCGTTTTCACTGATCGCTGTAAACCCGCAGAGGTCAATAAAGGCCACCGCTGCTTCCATGGTTTCGTTTTCGATCAGCCCACTTTCTATTTCCCGGCCTCCCATAAAGTTCAGTACCGTTTCATCCACATACATCCTCAGGATGTTATTTTCCTTCATGGCTTTGAGGGTATCCTTGATCTGATTGATGTAGGTGATGGTTTTTTCAATAGTAATTTCCAGATCTTGAAAATCTACTGGTTTGGTGATAAAGTCAAAAGCACCCAAGTTCATGGCGGTACGGATATTTTCCATATCTCCATAGGCGGAAATGATGACCGTTTTCAATAGTGAGTTTTGTTCTTTAACCCGCGAAAGCAGGGTCAACCCATCCATTTCAGGCATATTGATATCACTCAGAATCATGTCAATATTCTTTGATTCCTCCATGAGTTCCAATGCTTTTTTACCGTTGAGGGCAAAATGGAATTCGTATTCCTGAGAACGGATTTTCTTTCTGAATTTCTGTCTGATCAATACCTCAAGATCCGCCTCATCGTCTACCACTAATATTCTGATCATGGCTTGTTTGATTTTTGTTTGTGAACCAAATTGGCGATTTCTTTTTTTAAATATTCAAAGTCAATAGGTTTGGTAAAAAACTCCTTTGCCCCTGAATCAATCGCCTTCTCATAGTTTTCGGTATCCCCATATGCGGATATCATGCTTACATTGATTTGTGGAAAACGTTCCTTAATTTTTTTCAACAGTTCCAAGCCCGTCATTCCGGGCATATTGATATCCGAAAACACATATACAACTTGGGGAGGATTTTCTTGTTCTAAAAAATCCAATGCTTCTTGTCCGGAAAAGGCAAAAGACAAGCTGATCTCTCCTTTCTTTATTTCTTTCCTGAATTTTTGACGAAAAAGTATTTCTACATCCGTTTCATCATCTACTATCAAAATATTCATTTTTCTTTCGTTAAAGTAAACTCATGATGACTTTTTACTCTTTTTTTTATTCTTCCGATTTATCTGATTTTTCCAGCTTATCCAGTGGAAGAATAATGGTAAAGGTAGTTTCCTCTCCTTCTACCGAATCCACTTTGAAATCTCCTCCATGAGCTTTGACAATATCGTAACTCAAACTCAAGCCTAAGCCTGTTCCAGACCCTGTAGGTTTGGTAGTAAAAAAGGGCTGAAATATTTTTTCTTTGATGGATTTAGGTATTCCACTTCCATTATCGGATACCGTAATTTTGATCTTATTATTTTCGAGAGAAGTGGTGACTATTACGGTAGGATGGTAGTTTTTTCCCTCCTCCGAATTAGGATCCAATTTGCTCTTTTTCTCATTGACCGCGAAGAAAGCATTGTTGACCAGATTTAAGATCAGCCTGCCGAAATCTTGTGCTACCACCTTCACTTTAGGAAGGTTGGGGTCTAAATTCAACTTGAAATCCGAATTGAAGCTTTTGTCTTTGGCTCGCAGCCCGTGATAAGAAAGCCTTAGAAATTCATCTGCCAGAGCATTGAGGTCGGTCAATTCCTTTTCCCCTGAATTGATTCGGCTATGTTGTAGCATTCCTTTGACAATGGAATCAGCGCGGTTACCATGGTGCGCGATTTTTTGTAGGTTTTGCGTGATGTCATCCACGATTTCCAAAGCCAGCTCATAATTTCCCGCCTCGATTTCTTCTTTCATCTCCACTAAAAGCTCATTACTCAATTCAGAGAAATTATTCACAAAATTCAGTGGGTTTTGGATTTCATGTGCAATGCCGGCGGTCAGTTCCCCGAGAGAAGCCATTTTTTCAGCGTGGATCAGTTGGGATTGGGTCGATTTTAGTTCCTGCACGATTTTCTCCAACTCGTTTTTCTGGGCAGTCAATTCTGCTGTTCGGGCTTTCACCTGTTGCTCAAACTGATTTTTTAACTGCTCAGTGATTTCCAGTTCCTTTTCCTTCTCCAGTGCCTTGATTCGCTCTTTCTCCAGGTTTTTCTTTTGCTTGGCATTGATAATCCACATAGCAATGGCCCAGATAAACGCAAATGCCTCAGCGGTTTCGAAGTAGGAATCCCATTTATTGTAAAAGTCCGGTGCCAGCGCCACAAAAATCTCCGTAATGATGGAAATGACGATAATTGGCAACCAGGCATAGACTACACCTTTCTTGTGCTCTAGCGCGGGAAATTGGAGGGTCACATAGACAATCGCACTGATCAATAGATATCCTGCGATGCTGGCAATGAAGGAAATGAGCGAAGGCATAGGAATCCACTCAATCACCATCAAGGCTATCGCTGCTATTATTCCATAATTGAATAAACGTTTCCACTCTTCAGAGACCTGAATAGTACCAAGGGGCCTCTTGAGAGTGAATAGAAGAATGATGGAAATGATATTTACTGAAAGCACGTCGTTTTTTTGTTGTTGTAAAAGCTATTAATTAGATAGTTTTAAAAGAATTAAAGTCCTTCCAAAAGAATTATTCTGGAATATAAATAGTAAATGCGGTTCCTTGGTCAGTTGTGGTACTACTTTTTACTCTCAAATCCCCTCCATGGGATTTAATGATGTCATAACTTAAAGAAAGGCCCAGCCCAGTTCCTTGCCCTGTTGGTTTTGTGGTAAAGAAGGGTTGGAATATCTTATTGATGATTTCAGTAGAGATACCTGGCCCATTATCCTCTATGGTAATTTCTGCTCCTCCCAAGATGTGTCTGGTGGTAATTTTAACATAGGGATGGTATTCAGTACCGTTTACTGCTTTCGATTTCTCGTTTACTGCATAAAATGAATTGTTTACCATATTCAGAATGACTCTTCCTATATCTTGCTGTATGACTTCCAACTGAGGTAGTTTTTTATCAAAGTCAGTAAGAAAATCAGCATTGAATGTTTTGTCCTTGGCTTTGAGTCCATGGAAACTCAAGCGTAGACATTCATCTGCCAGTGCATTGAGGTCTGTGGGTTCTTTTTTGCCCGAACCTACCCGACTATGTTGCAACATGGCTTTGACAATGGAGTCTGCTCGTTTTCCATGCAGGTTGATACGCTCAAGGTTTTGTTTGATATCCTCGGCAATGGCTTTGGTCTCTTCCATATCCCCATTTTCTAATTCCTCGATCATTTCATCCATCAGTTCATTGCTGACGTCGGAGAAATTATTGACAAAATTCAAGGGATTTTGGATTTCATGTGCGATTCCTGCTGTCAACTCTCCCAAGGAAGCCATTTTTTCAGCTTGGATCAATTGTGACTGGGTTTCTTTCAAGTGCTCATGGGAGGCTTCTAACTTTGCATAAGCCTTTTCAATTTCCCGCGCATGAGCCAATTCCCGTTCTCGGGCTTTCTTTTGTTCTGCTTTTAGTACTTGATTCTTTTGGTATCGGGATACAGGGTAAATCAATGATAGAAAGATCAGGGAATACAAACCATAGGCCCACCAGGTCCTAAACCAAGGAGGTAAAACGGTAAAGGTGTAATTGGTCGGGTTGGTCCACTCCCTTGTTTCTGTTGCTGCAGGTCCATTATATCTGGCCATGACTTTGAAGGTGTATGTTCCTTCACTGATATTACCAAAAGTGGCCTCGGATTTTTTGAGAATGGGGCTCCATTCCTGATCATAGCCTTCCAACATGTACCGATATTCAATTAATTCGGGTTTGGAAATTTCGTTGGTACCAAAATCAATCGTCAAGTGATTGTTTTTATAGGGCAGCTCCAAATTAAGTGGAATAGGATGGAATGGTGCGATACTATCGAACTCAATCGAATTGAATCGGTTTCGCATGGCTTCCCGTTCTTTTTCACTTAGGCTTCTTCCAAAAACACTGACCTCTTCATTGATTTGAGGAGCGGGAATGCCTTCACTTTCTGGATTATTTGCAGCTTGAGCCAAGAGGTTCCAGGAGAGGTTTTCCTCATTGATCTTTATTTGCTTCAAGGCTACCTCTGGTAAATCTTCATTTCTAAGTAAAGAGGAGTAATCCAACCTGCTCAAAGCCGTTTTGTTGCTCCCTGTGCCCGCCCAAAGAATGCCCCTGCTGTCCAAAAACATTCCTTTTTGACCGTCTGTTAGGTCTTTAACGGGATAGCCTGTGTTGGAATTAAAAAGCTCAAGGTTTTTGAGCTCCTGCATGGGCTCATTGGCTGTAGGGCTATCAAAAATCGCCAAGCCTAAGTTCGTACCAACGGCTATTTTGCCGGTTGGGAATGATTCGATTTGAAGGATGACATCATTGGGTAATCCTTCGGTAGTCGTAAAGGATTTGAAAAGATTTTCTGTTTCTGAGAAGTTTCCTTGAAGCAGGGCATTCAAATCATTGGAGCTGATAAAGTTTAATCCATGTTCAGTGCCGACCCAGAAATTCCCTGCAAAATCTTCCTCAATGCTAAGGACTGTGTTATCAATTAATCCTTGCTCTGTAGTGAGATTTGTAAAGCTTTTACCGTCAAAAATACTGATTCCTCCATCGGCAGCACCAAACCAGATTCTACTGGATTTGTCTTCTATAATACTGAGAATGGCATATCCTGCCAGGCCTTGATCTGGGGTAAAATTGGTAAATGATTCTCCGTTAAATTGAGTGACACCACCTCCATCGGTACCTATCCAGAGAATTCCATTTTTATCTTCCAAAATGCTAAAAACATCATACCCAGTGAGACCTTGGTCAGATGAATAGTTGGTAAAACTCTTACCATCAAACAAGCTGATTCCACCCACGCGACCTATCCATAGTTCTTCATTTTGGTTGGCATATAGGCTGAATATGACATCCGAAGCCAAGCCTTGGGCGGTGGTGTAGTTAATGAAATTTTTCCCGTTAAACTTGCTGATACCTCCCAGAGGTGTTCCAAACCAAAGGTTTTGCTGGGGATCTTCGGCTATGCTCATTACAATATTTGCCGCCAGTCCCTGAGAAGTGGTAAAGGTGGTAAAACCTAGCCCATCGTACCTGCTGATTCCTCCTCCATCGGTTCCAAACCATAATTTTCCAGAATTATCTTCAGAAATACTGAGGACATTATTGCTCGCCAATCCTTGTCCAGTGGTGTAAGTAGTGAATGTGTTTCCATCAAATTTGCTGATTCCTCCCCCTGAGGTAGCAAACCAGAGGTTTCCTTTTTTGTCTTCAGCAATATTTCGAATTAGGTTGCTGGCCAGCCCATCTTCAATGCGGTAGTTTTCAAAAGTTTCTCCATTATATTTTGTGATCCCTTCTCCTACAGTCCCAAACCATAAGTTTTCTTTGGAATCTTTTAAGATTACCCGAACCCGATCGCCTGACAGTCCTTCGGTAGCGGCAATGGAAATGAACTGATTACCATCATACTTGCTGACTCCATTTCCATAGGTACCAAACCACAGGTTGCCTTCTTTATCTTCTTCTATACTCACCACTACATTTCCAGCCAGCCCTTCTTCGGTGGTATAATTGATGAAAGTGTTCCCATCGTATTTGCTTACTCCTTCATTGGTGCCAAACCAGAGATTTCCTTGCTGGTCTTCTTTGATGATAAAGACAATATCATCCACCAATCCATTGCTGGTATTGAAATTAGTAAAACTTACTCCATCATATTTACTGGCTCCTCCACCTACAGTTCCAAACCAAATATTTCCACTTTGGTCCTCAATAATGGATCTTAAGTTATTGGCTGCCAATCCTTGAACTGTAGTGTAATTGGTAAATGTATTTCCATCAAAATGACTTACTCCTCCTCCTGAAGTACCAAACCATAAGTGACCTTGACGGTCTAATAAGGAAGAGTTGACCGCATCTAAAGCCAATCCGTCATCAGATGTGTAGGTAGTAAATTGTGCTCTTCCTCCTTCTCCAAGAATGAAGGGTCCATTTGTGCCCTCTACGGGATTTCCATCTTCATCCTGCAACACCATTAAAGGAGAGATAGTAGGTGGGCTGAGGTTAATCAGTTCTCCATCGTTGAAATAGCTTCTTTGTTCTGAGAAACTCAGAGGAACTCTTACTACTTGAGGTGCTTTTAATTTTGATATAAATCGAGGATTAGGCTGTAAAGAATCGGGTAATGCATCCAGTTGCACCACAGTTGGTTTGGAGATAGGGGTTTTTACCTCAGTTGCCGCTTTTTCTGGACTTTCTGAGCAAGAAAAAATAAAAACCAAAGATACTACAAATGAAAAATAATTGGTTTTCATTTGATGTGGTTTGATAAATACGTGAAGAATTGATGAATCATATACTTGTATTCCTCCTTTACAAATTTTTTCCAAATAGGGTGGAGGTCATGTAGGTTTCAAAAATCTGCATTTGAGAGCAACCTATGCTAAAGGTGTTTGCCTGGTATATCCTTTGAAAAAATGAAACCAGTTGTTCACCGAATGTGATCAATAGAAAAAGTACTTAGAGGTATTTCGCTTTTGTTGATTGGGTTTCATTTAAAAAAAGCTCACACAACTTTGTATTCAATTCTATCTAGCACCCTTCCTTCCTGTTTGGCATTTTAATCTACATTTTATTACGGGAATTTCCATAGGTATTCAGAAATAGAATCAAAACTAAATCCTTCAATATCAAGCAATAGGTAGCCTCAAAACTAGTTTTCGTAGTATGAAAAATGAGGATTGTTGGATTTTCAATTGAGAAGACTGGAGTTTTCTATAGCAGTCTAAGGCGAAATTGATAAGGTAGGGAAATCAAGATTTGTAGTATGAAAAGGAAAGGATACAGCGGAGTGATTTATTTCAGGGGCAATGAAACGATGAATTCAGCTCCTTCTCCTTCTTTACTTTGAACAGTTAATTCCCCACCATGGGAAATGATGATTTCATAAGCCAAAGACAATCCCAAGCCTGTTCCCGATCCTGTGGGTTTAGTGGTGAAAAAAGGTTGGAAAATTTTGTCCTTGATGGAATCAGGGATTCCCATGCCATTGTCTTTCACCTTGATCAGGATTTTTTTACCGCCATTTCCATGACTTTCCAGTTCCGTACTCACCTTCACAAGGGGTTGGTAGTCCACCTTCATTTCCTCATCCTTTAATTTCCGGTCGAGAACTGCATAAAATCCATTGTTTAATAGGTTTAGTAAGGCTTTCCCTATTTCCTGAGGAATCACATTGACTTTTGGGATCTTTTCATCGGTGGATATGTCCATTTCAATTTCTATATCCTTGGAAATGATGTTTTTATATTTTGCCAGAAAACTGTGGTAGGAGATTCGGAGGAATCCATTGGCCATAGCATTGAGGTCAGTCAGTTCATGTCTTCCTTGACCTTGCTTGCTATGTTCAAGCATATTTTTGACGATGGCATCTGCTTGTAAACCATGCTTTCTGATCTTTTGCAGATTGGATTTCACATGCGAAAGCAATTCTTGAAACAGAGATTCATCTCTGGAATCTACTGACTTTCGGTATTCCTCCAATAGCTCATCAATCATCTCATCACTTACTTCGGTGAAGTTGTTCACAAAATTCAATGGGTTTTGAATTTCATGTGCTATTCCCGAAGCCAATTCTCCCATGGAGGCCATTTTTTCAGAGTTTACCAACTGACGCTGTGCTTTTTTGAGGTCGTTTAAGGTTTGTTCCAAATCTTCTTTTTGAAGCTGGAGTTCTTTTGTTCTAAGCAGTACTTTTCTCTCCAGGTTTTCGTACAGTTGGGCATTGGAAATGGAAATCGCGATTTGAGTAGAAAGCGTCTGAAGTAATTCTTCATGTGAGCTGGTAAAAGCTCCTACCGAAAGGGAGTTTTCCAATAAAAGAATGGCGGATAATTTACCCTGGTGAATGACCGGAAGACAAAGCATGGACTTGACTTCCTTGGCCTTTAAATAAGGGATGAGTCCAAATTCCGGATGATTTTGTGCATCCTCCAGCAAGAGTGATTTTTGACTGTTTTGCACATAATTGATGATCTCCACAGGTAATTGAACCGTATCCGAAGGATAAGGAATTCCTTGTAGCAGGGTATAAAAAGGAGGGTTGATGGTTCCTTCTGCTTCTATTTTCCACACACCTTCGGTAAGCATCAGAAAATACCCTTTTTCTGCACCTGCATTTTCCAGAACCACTTCCATCATTTTTCCAAGCACCCCTTTGAGGGTTACTTGTTGGGAGATGGCGGAGGAGGCTTTGATTAGGGTATGTGAATCGAACATTTCCAGAGACTGGATGGTCCGTGTAGTTTCGCTGAGCGTTAAGGTTTTTTCTGTCTTCCCACTTTGGAAAAGGGTAGGGAAGTCTTGTTGAAGCTGATCCAGTTTTTTGCTGGCTCCATATTCCAAATAGGCCAGATATGCATCTTTGAGGTAAATTTCTCCAATTCGGATTTTTTGATTACCCAGCATCATTTTTCCAGCCTTTTCAAATGCGATGGCCTTCAATGGCAACATTTCCTGCTTTGATGCGAGGCTAATTACCGAATCATAAAGGTCCAAGGCTTCCAAAAGATGTCCTTTTTGCTCCAACTGAGTAGCCTGGATTAAATCAATTCGAAATTGAAAATTTTCTGAAATAGAAGCATTCCACTTTTCAAGGATCGCCAAGGACTCATCTATCTCAGCCGTTATTTCTTCAGAAGGTGTTTTTCCAGAAACTAACTCTAGGGCAATCAAGGGAAGATAGGTATAGTAGTCTGCTAAAACCGTGGAGCCGGGGAGGGCAGAAAGGTAGTTTTTGGCAATAGATACTTGTTCGTATGCAAAAGGAATATCTCCTAATAAATAGGAAGAGAAGCCCTTGTAAAGGAAGAAATAGAAACGCCCAAAATAGTTTTGCTCTTTCTCTAGATGTGAATAAATCACACTTTCCGAATCGATCGTTTCAAGTGAAGAAGGCCCTCCTAAATCTTTGATCATTTGGTAAAAAGCCAGAATGGTACTCTTCACAAATTGGTTTTTGGTCTTTTCTACGATTTGCAAACCTTGATAGAGCTTTTGATCTAGTTGGGCTAGTGAATTTCCAGCAGTAGTGATGGTCTGACCCATACCGGAAATATTATAACCTGCAAATTGCAGTTCACCCGATTGAAGTCCAGATATCAATCCTTCATCCATGTAAGTTAAACTATCCTTTGCAGGTCTGGCATAGATATTCAAGAAGGCCCCTAAGACAAAGCAGGTGTTACTCCTTTGGCGAAGGCTGTTAAGTTTTTTGGTGAGCTGATAGGAAAGGTCTCCATAATCGTATCCTTGTTGGAAATCGCTAAAAGCTAAACCACATAAAATTCCATATGAACTATAGGCAGTACAACTTTCTGCATTATTGCCATGATCAATAGAAATAGCCGTACTAGTTAACACTAAGTAAGACCATAAATTGCTTTGTCCGCTCAAGAAAGCTGGAGAAAGCATATTGACCAGAAGTTTGAGTTGGATATTGGGTATTTCCGAATCCGACAAGGTTCTATTCGAAAGGAGATCAATCGGCTTCTTGTTTGCCATTAAACCCATGATGGTTCCAAATCCCTGACCAACCGCTGCTTCTATAGATTGCTCCTCTGGAATAGTTAATCCAATCAATTCCAATCCTTTTGCTCCATAATCCAAGGCTTCTTGAAATTGGATTTTCATAGTAGAGAAAATAATCAGCTGATTATAAATCAAGGCTTTCTCTAAGTTGGTTTTACCGTATTTAATTGCCTCTTCGGCTAAATTAAATGCCTTGGATTGTTCTCCTGCGATAAACTCTACCTCGATTTGTGCGGAAAGAATTTTCCATTTCAAATCGTATTCTGTTACCCAAGGATCTTTATCCTCCAGAAGACTCGCCGCTTGGTTTAACAAATTCAATGATTCATCAAAGGCCACCGCATCTTTGGCCTTGATACCTGCCTCGTAGTTGTATTGGGCAAGTTTGATCTGCTTTTTAGGATCCTTAATTAAGGATTTTGCCCGGTTCAATTGATTGGTGATCAAAAAGGCCCAATCCTCTTTTGTTCGGTCCAGATTCAATTCATAGAATTCGCCTATCTCCAAATGGACTTTCTTTTTGTCCTTTAGGTAGAGGTAGGAAGCCTGTTGAATTCTATCATGAACAAAGAAATAATAGGAACCATCAAAAAGAAGGAAGGAATCATTAACCGCTGGAGCTAAATTTTCTATGAACTGGGTTTCGCTTACACCAAATAAACTTGCCATTTCTGAACTCGAAAAGCGATTTCCTATAGCAGCACCGGTTCCTAAATAGATTCGTACTTCGGCAGGCAGGCTTTCCATTTGCTTCATCAAGAAATCCACTACATTTTCTGTGGCGCTTTCAATGGCAATTCCTTCTTTATTCCATTTCCAAAGTCCTTGTTGTGTATCCGGATAGATAAGCCCTTTGTCGTAAAGGCTGGTGATGAAACGGTGGACATAAAATGGGTTTCCACTTGTTTTTTGGTGAATCTGATGAGAGACATCGGCTACCTCTGAGCTATCCCGCATCAAACAATAACTTAAAATATGAGTGATTTCAATGACTGGGAGCAGATCCAATTCTATTTGATTGAATTCCACCCCAAGTTTGGAAACATCCGAAAGCATCCGACTTAAGGGATGAGTTTCATCCACTTCATTGTCCCGATAAGCCCCAACGATTAAGAAGGTTTGATTTTGATTATTTTTCAATAGCTGGGCAAGTAAATTTATACTTGCTAAATCCATCCATTGTAAATCGTCTAAGAAGAGGGCAATAGGATAGGGTTGTGCTGTGAAGACTTTGATAAATTCCTCAAATACATATTCAAATCTATTTTGGGATTCCAGTGGGGATAAGGATTCTAAGGCATCCTGAACTCCTATGATTTTCTCCAGCGTAGGAAATACTTCTGTTAAAAGTTTTCCATTTTGACCAAGGGCATTGGTCAATTGATCTTTCCAAAAGGTCAGAGAAGTTTTGTGTTCCGTGAGTAATTGAGTGAGAAGACTTTCAAAAGCCTGAATTAATCCACTGTATGGGATTGGTTGATTAAGCAACTCGTATTTACCTTGGAGGAAAAATCCATTCTGTTCTAAAACGGGCCTTTTTAATTCCTGTATGAATGCGGACTTTCCAATTCCTGGAGCCCCTTTGACCAGAAGAAATTGGGTTTTCTTTTTATCCAGGCATTTCTTCCAATGGGAATTCAGCTCTTTTAATTCCTTATCTCTACCAAACAGCTGCCTAGGCAGTCTGAATATGGAAGAGAAGTCATGTTTCGCGAGCTCGAAATCAGGAATTTCTCCAAGCTCCTCAAAATAATCTGCACAGATGATGAGATCCCTCTCCAACCCCTCAGCCGATTGGTATCGATCGTCAGCAGATTTGGATAGCAATTTGAAAATAATCTTTTCCAAAACCGAAGGGATCGATTGCAAGTAATCTTTTAGTGGAGGAGGGGGTGAGGCTATGTGTTGGTGAATGATCTGAAATGAATCCTCACTGTCAAAAGGGAAAACTCCCGTAAGAATTCTATAGAACAAAACCCCAATAGAATAGAAATCTGTTCTATAATCTGTTAATCGATTGATCCTTCCTGTTTGTTCTGGTGAGAGGTAATGGATTTTTCCTCCTCCTATTCTTTCATTGCTGATTTCAAGGAAAGTAGCCGAAACCCCAAAATCGATTAAGCGAATGGCACTAAAGTCTTTGGACACTAAGATATTATCGGTACTGATATCGCGGTGAACAATTTTCTGACGGTGCATCTCGCCGAGTGCATGAACTATTTTAGGAGCTACTTTCAAAAAATTACCGATGGAAAGGTGCTGGTTGTTTTTGACAAAATTATCCAGAGATTTTCCATCAAAATACTCCTGGATGATCGCAAATCCATTACCAATTCTAACTAGCTCTAAGTAATGCGCTAGGCCTTCCCCGGTAATTCCTTCTCCTAGCTTGAACTCATTTTTGATCCGTTCAATTTTCTGAGGAGATGGAAAGTCATCCGAATGAACCTTTATAATTACTTTGACCCCGGTTTGATGATGTACCGCTTCATATACAGAAGTTTCGGAGTCTTCGTACAGTTTATTCTTTAATAAATATTCTCCTATGTTCATTTACTCAAAAACGATACAAGTAGTTGACTTGTAGTGGGTTGTATGCTGCAATTAATCTAAAATTTTGATGGAATCAAGGATTCCTTCAAAAGTGTGGGAAAATCTCCTTGTCGAAGAATTCCTGGATCTTGTGTTTGTCCAGCCAGATTTTATCAATCATGTATTGATAATCTTCTTTCACAGGAACTAGATAGGGATCTTCCGGATTGGTTTCCAAGGAAGGTGTCCATACCGAATGTAGGGTAAACGCAAAATTCAAGTCTTGGTGAGACAAAACGGTTTTGGGCCCATCTTTCAAATTGGCGGCATCAAATATCCAGACCTCTCTAAAGAAATTTTTCACGCCATTTACTTCATCTTCATTAATCATCAGTACAGTGATGTACCCATCAATTCCAGGTCTCGGGTTTTTGATAGTTTTTCTATGTGTAAACTGCAAAGACCTGATTTCATAGCCTTTGGGGAATTGAAAGTAATCCTCAAGTTCAAAGGTTTGGGCATTGAGTCGTACTAACTGATGAGGAATGCCTTCCTCAGAAAGTTTTTTCACCTCTGGAGCAGGCACCTTCCTATTGGGATAATCCTTATAAAGTTCATAAATGAATTCCGTCAATCTTCGTGGTTCCAATCCATAGCATTGGAAATAGATATCTGTAATTTCATTGCTTGGGATACTTCCGGAAATGATGTCTCGGAAGGTATAGATTCCAACTCCCCAAGTATGAGCTCCCAAGTCTTCAGGTTGATCCAGTTTTCCTACAGCATCCAGAATTTGTTCTGAAATCAGGCTTCCTTGTTCTCCATCCAATTCGTACTTGCTTATTCTACCAATATCCATGACACCCGCGGAGATGATTCCTGCCGTGTCTTTTTCTATATCGGATCCGTTTACCAGTTTATCGAAAGGCCTTACCCATTCTGCCAGACAGGCGGCACTGTTGCTGGCTCCATATAGCGTAAGCTTGCCGTCGGGGTTTTTATAATTTAGGTAGCAGTGGATAAACTCAGGTTCCAGTTTTATTTTCTTGGCAACCACAGTTTTCGAGCCCCCTTTTAAATCCTTTCTTGCTACAATGTAGACATAGGTGTACGGTTCCTGAGGGAGGGTTGTATGCTTACGAATGAAGTTGTCAATTTCATCATTGTGAGGAAATGGATTGTTGAACATCAAATCCATAGAAATTTTGAAAGCAGCGTCAATAAAGACAAAGTAATCCTCGGAAACAGTAGTTTGATGACAGCATTGCGTGATTTGCAGGTCATTTCCTTGTTCATCGACTAATCTCCAGGTCTTCAAATCTTTGGATCCATCAAACACATGCACATAAACCTCGTCTTTCACTGCAAACTCATTGGATGGTATTCCAAAGAATTTCATGACTTTCCCAAAGAATTTTGAAATGGAGTGTTTTAATTTTCTGAAAAACCTCTTGGATTTACTTTCATGGGAGGGGAATTTTTTATGAACATTCCCAAAATACTCATTCAGTTTTTCGCGGGCTTCTGTCTTATCCTCGATGGAACTCCAAGCTTTAACTTTACCCTCCAGGTCCTTCTCGATCGAATGGTGGTGTCTATGCAGGGAGGGCCATAGATTAGATTCTTGGAGTTGAAGTTTGGTAGATTTTGTATAGTTGACCGAAAAGAGTTCTTTGGTAACAGGGTCAAAGGCTGGGTGAGCTGTAGTTTGTAGTACCGGAAATGGCCAAGGTACAATGCCCGGAACCCCGTTGGCATATTCCTTTAAGTAGCCAATTGCAGTTTTAAGTTCTAAGGTCTTGGGATCAAATTCAAAAGGCCTTCCCACGTCGGTAGTAGCGACCAATCGATCAAATTGATCATTCCCATAACGGATAGGAGTGATGGCTGTAGATAGCAAGTCACAGCACCCTAACCAAAATGACATTCTGGTAATCCCCAGGTTTTTGAAAGCACTAAATCCTTGTTCCCATTTTGGGTATTGGGGATGACTTCCGTGCTTTAATGCTTCATCTGCGTAATAGGCTGGGGATTTTAACAATCTAGCTTTAAGAGAAACCTTTCCCTCTTGATCAAAATCATATCTCATTACAAATCCCCCACCTAGTAGAATCGGAGATCCATATTCTGGATTTTTACTTCCATCTGGAAATGTTTTGGGATAAGGATAAGGGGAGTTTACTGAGCCACTAGATGAGTTGATAAAAACATGGCCTGTGATATCATCCGGAATTTCACCATACACTACTTTCAACTCCAAATCCAAGGGATCTCTAGTTGAAGAAATCAAAGGTCTAATCGGTGGGTTTAATTCAGCCCTACCTTTTTGGAGATTATTAAGTTGAAACATAATTATAGATGAAAAACGTTGGTGTTTATCAAGATAAATAAAACTTTTCTTATTGTAACACTCATTTAAACAGCCATTAGTAAAACAATGTCTCATAATTAAACAATTGTTTCAACGCGGTTAATAGGTATATCACATGGACATAAATGTTTTTTGCAAATTTGATGGCCTATGATTAATCATGGTACCTCTGATCATTTCTCCAAAAATCAAGTGGGTAGGAAGATGGTAAATTCAGTGCCTTCCCCTTCTTTACTTTCTACCTTTAGCTCCCCATTATGGGCTTTAATAATGTCATAGCTTAAACTCAAGCCAAGACCTGTTCCAGAACCTGTTGGTTTGGTGGTAAAAAATGGTTGGAATACTTTGTCCTTGATAGACTCTGGTATACCACTGCCATTATCCTGAATGCACAGCTCTATGCCGTTATTAGTTTTTTTGGTTTTCACACGAACCATAGGGTGGTAATCAGGAATTCCGGTTTTTGATTTTTCGTTGACCGTGTAGAAGGCATTATTTACCATGTTGAGAATGACCCGTCCAATATCTTGGGGTACCACGATCACTTTGGGGAGTTCCTCATCTAATTCCAGTTCAAAGTCTGCATTAAAAGCCTTGTCCTTGGCTCTAATACCATGATAAGAAAGTCGTAAAAATTCATTGGCCAGTAAATTCAAATCGGTAGGTACTTTTTCTCTAGCATTGGATCTACTGTGTTCCAACATCCCTTTGACAATGGAGTCCGCACGCTTTCCATGCAATCTGATCCTGGATAGATTTTGTTTGATTTCTTCTCCGATGGATTTTGCTTCTTTATAATCACCTTTATCCAGTTCTTCCTTCATTTCATCCACCATTTCTTCACTAACCTCTGAGAAATTGTTTACAAAATTGAGAGGATTCTGGATCTCATGTGCTATCCCGGCGGTTAGTTCTCCCAAAGAAGCCATTTTCTCTGATTGGATCAGTTGGGCCTGGGTCGATTTCAATTTATCATAAGCCGAGACTACATTTTCTCTTTGGATGCGGATTTCTTCTTTTTGGATTTGCAACAGGCGGTTGGCTTTTTGCTTACTCAGATTATTTCGGAATAGAGAAATGCTGATAATGACAAACATTGCCAAGCCTCCCAAAGAAGCAAAAATGATCACTCTTTGGTTTAATACTTCTGCGTTTTTTAGCTCTGTATCCTTTTGAAGGAGTTCGATTTCAGCCTCTTTTTTGTCCAGCTCAAATTCAAATTGGAGTTGTTGTATTTTTTTTTCGGTACTTGATTTTGCTATTTCTTCTTTGACAGATTTGGCATTGATTTCATTTTCATATGCAGCCTTATAGTTTCCAATCTGTGCTTCTGTGTTTGCGAGATTTTCATAGATGTCCACCAATTCATTTTTGGCATCAATTTCTATCCCCAAGGTTTTAGCCCGCTCAAAACTGGAAATAGCTCCACTATAATCTTGCTGCTTAATCTGGGTTTTGGCCAGTCCTATTAGACTTTGTGTCAATTCGAACTTGGCATCCAACTTTTCTGAAATGTCCATTGCTCTTTGGTGGTATCCATAAGCATCCTGAAAATTTCCCAATTGAGAACTAATCTCTCCGAGTTGGGTGAGGGGGAAAGTGGCATCAATCGTTCCATCACATAATTTTAGAGCCTTTTGGTGGTAGAAGGTTGCAGAATCATAATTGGAATCTAAAAAATAGACTTCCCCTATATTCATGGCAGCTATGGCCATTCCCGACTCTAGATTAATTTCTTCGAATACCTGTAGCGACCTTTTAAAATAGGTTAGGGCTTCCTGGATGGTCGAATTGTTTTTACTGTAAACAGTCCCAATATTATTTAGAGAGGTTCCAATTCGAAGCTTATTATCTAATTGTTCGGATATATTAAGGGACTGAAAATGTAATTCCAGCGCTCTGGTACTGTTTCCAAGCCTAAAGTAAATGGAACCCTGGTTACTCAAAATATTGGCCTCCCCTGTTTGGTCACCAATTTCCTGGTAGAACTTTAAAGCTTCCTGAAAAGTCAGGATAGCTTCCTGAAAATTTCCCAGCTGGGCATAAGCTCTTCCTTTTAGATTGTAGGCATCGGCTAATCCTTTTTTGTAATCGACTTTTTCGCCTAATTGAATCGCTGAATCCATGTAATGGATAGTCATACTCAGATCAGTATCAAAGTATTCGCGACCTATATCTATATAGGCTGTGACCATTGTACTATCTTCATTTAATTCTCCAATGGACTGTACAAGACTATCTATCCTATTCGTTTGGGCAAAACTTTTGGGTAAATAGAGAGCTGCAAACAAAAATAGAATGAGCACATATCTAAAAGTAGTCATATAATGGTCCTGGTTCCTTAGTTTCTGCGAATTACGTTACCTTCATTTAGTCGGTGGATGTTTCGGTTGAATGGAAATGTTTAATTATGGGTCTTTGATGATATGAATGGTTTTCATCCCTTTTGTGGTATTGATATTGATAATGTAGAAACCGACATTCATTTGAGAGAAGTCCAACTCAAGTCTACTTTCGCTTTCGTGCCATATTCTTGGCAATTGACGGATTCTACCCATGGCATCAAGAATTACCAAAGAGAAATCACTTGGCTCTTCATCGACCAATCCTTTCAGATTTAGGTTCAATCGATCATTGACAGGATTTGGATAAGCAATCAATTCACTTGAAATTCCCTCTTGATCCAACTCCTTGCTGTTATAAGATAATGAAATTTCAGGATTGGTTTCTCCGGTTACTGGTTTTACTCTAGCGTTTTCAAAATTTGTCACAATTGGTCTGATTGCAATTGCTTGAGCCACCCAATGCTCACTTTCAGACGCCTCAGCACTTAAGGCTCCTGTTTCGCCTGCATCGCTTTGAATAAAATAGCTCATCATATTAGAGGTCAGACCTTGCTGATCATTCGGATCATCATACACTTCAATAGTACCTGCAGGTGGGATCCAGGTAGCATTTTTCTTGTTAGTGTAGAATAGCATAATCAGGGTATTACAATCCGTGGTGGTCAAGGATGGTGCAGTTCCTACAGAACCTTGGGATCCTGAATCTCCACTGAAGGTAACAATCGGCCCATCTGGATGATGGATATCTGCCCCTTCCACTCTTGTAATTCCCATGGTCCATTTTGGCGCTTGATTGATTCGGAACCCATAATTTTCTGGCTCATTATTGTTTTCCACCACTTTGTAATAGGTGACCATGGCGACTTGATTTTCCTGATTGACCCGCTGGATTAAGACCCACCCAGCTTCTTCAGGAGTTACTGAAGGGGCTTCTCCTTTTTCGAACATTAGTCCCACAATCAATAAATCTCCGATTTTGGTATTGGCAGGTTTTTTAATGATTGCAGGGTTACTGGAGCTTCCAGCTCCCATGGCGGTTTCAAAATCTCCAATTTCAGGAGCTTCATTGGCACATCCTACTATTAGGAAAGGCGCATACTCAGAACTTGCGAGATTGTAGTTTTCATCCCCTGCGAATTGTGCAATTACCTGATAGGTGCCAGGGAATACAGGAGCAAATGTCGTAGGCCCGTAGCTGGTTTGACCAACTCCTTCGTATTCAATGGAGATAAGTTTTTTATCCAGCAAATCTTCCTCTCCTCTAATACCATATGCGTAAGCGCTAGCTTCAATTGGTTCTCCTAAATATTCAAATTCACCACCGGTTACAATAACCGTAGGTGTAGCTTTTCCTACTGAAAGAATTCCTTTATTTATAGGATCAATGATATAATTTGAAGGTTCAATAGAGGTAATTTCCGGATCTATTTCATATGTCCCTACTGGAATCACCCCCACTCGTGGGAATGCAATTTCCTGATACAGCAGTTGATAGGTTACTGTATCCACGACGGATTCGGCATTTTCCTCTAAGGTGATTTCCACTTCTTCAGAATTGAGGAAGCTGGTGCTCATTTTAAATCCTTCAAATGAGGTACTTAATGGAGGAATAGAATCTCCATAAATCATGGTATCTGGTGTCGCTGAAGTTTCAGCAAGTAAGGAGGCAGGAGTAATGGTAAGATCAGCTGGTAGATAGTGTGAGATATAATTCCTGGATTCAAAAGTACCCGGGATAATTACTTGTGGCCCCACGTCAGTGCCAGTTACCATGGTGATGGAGAAGAATTCCAAGTTGAAATCATCGTTATTTTCTCCTGTTTCAGCACCAAAGTCATAGTACTTCCCGATTTCTGCATTTTCCCCTTCTTCAGCTAATTCCAGATCTTTTTCTCCAAAAATGACCAGGTTATTGAAGTTTGTTTCCTCTTCTTCACCTCCGGTACTATTGATGATTGTTCTGGAATTAATAATGCTTCGTCCATTAATGATGCTTCTAGCATTGATAATGGTCCGTCCATTGATGATAGTTCTTCCATTGATCATACTTCGAGCGTTAATCATGGTCCGAGCATTGATCATCGTTCTTCCATTAATGCTGACGGCTTGTAATTCTTGATTTTCAGGATCTTCTAGGTAATCTAAGAAGGAGTCTGAAGGAACATCAAATGCAGAATTGATAATGGTTCGCCCATTGATGATGGATCTGCCATTGATGATGGTTCTTCCATTGATAATGCTTCGTCCGCTGACCATGAAGCTTTTGTTAACAAAGCTTTCTTTGTTGATAATGGATCTTCCATTAAAGATTCCCAATGGAAGGCTATTGTCTCCTGTTCTTTTTGCAAGTTCCAAGTCCTCCATATACTGAGTAAGCACGCTGTTTTTCAACCCTGCCACATCCATGATTTTCGGATTGCTTTCTGGGCCTATGAGGCTATCTGCAATCAAAACCTCAAACTCCAATGCATCACCAATGGACTCTCCGTATTCTACGGCAAATTGATCGATCAGGTCTTTCGGCTTGATAGTGATCGGTAAGGCTTCCACGGTGATAATTCCAGGACCATAATTTCCAAAATCATCATTGGTTCCGTCATAGAAGAAAGTGCCATCTTCTTGAAGCACTCCTACATAATTGAAGAAATCTGAGTAGGTATAGGTAGTTTGAGGATGTGAAGCGGTTATAACATAAGTTCCTACTTCGGCCAAATTACCAGTAATGGTACTGGATAAGGTCAATAATTGTAAAGAAGAATTCGGATTCTCAGGATCCAAAGTCAATCCTACTTCCTCCAAGCTCAGCTCGCTTAATACCCAATTATTTTCAATTCTTTCATAAACACTTGCTGTAAAATCAGGAACTTCCTGTGCATATTTTTTGGATAGATCATCTGCCCGGATGGCTATGGTTTTTTTAACCACATCAAAGAAATATTCAGGTCCAGCAGTACCCCCATCTAGTTCACTATCAGAAATGGAATTATTGACGACTGTTACGCCTGGATTTCCTTCAAAAGTTGGTACTGTCACTTCCAAATAGCCGGTTCCAAATTCATCTACACCATATACAGCGTTTAATTGTTCTTCTCTCAAGTACACATTCGAACCTTCGTAAATATTGGTCCCCTGGATGATCAATTGAAACTCTACCTCTCCAGGATTTATTCCCTCCTCATACACCAATTCAATATTATTGGGATTAGGAGTTGCTAAGGTCAATAATGCTTTATCTGCCCGGACCATTCCCGCTCCGGAAAGGAAGTCTTCTCCAGGATCATGCATGTCTTGGGCCGTTGTTTTAAGTACTCTTCGGATGTCCCCTGGTGTGGTAGTTCCTATTTCGCCTTCCCAGTCGGGAGGAGAACTTTCTGGGTAATATTTGACTCGGGCTTGTTTGATCAAGGCAGCAAGAGCAGCTGCATGAGGAGCTGCGGCAGAGGTACCATAGAAATTTGGAAAATCATCACCCTCTAAATTGGGAGCACCCAAATTGACGGTGGTATTCACCCCATTGGGAGCTGTAAAATCTGGCTTTGCTCGAACTACCCCATTGGTGGTGGTTCCTCCTCGGGAGGAGAAAGAGGCTACTGTAAAGGGCTCTGTTCCACTAGGCACCAATGCTGGGTCAAATCCATATACTGAAGTATTGGCGTAAAGTACAGCGCCTATCGTCATGGCTCCTTCGGAATTGGCATGACCCACTACTGTGGATGCATTGATGCCATTTTGATCATTCGGATCCAGTTCACCTCTATATATTACATACTTAAATTTAATGCCTGTGTTTGTATCCAGGTCGTTGCAACTCTCGCATTCCCTTGCAATCAAGAGTTCGATGGTTGTTGGCTCTGTGATGGTAAAAGAAAGGATTTCAAAGGGGTCTCCATTGGCATTATCCCGATTAAAGCCAAAAAGTGGGACATCAAAGTTTTTCAAATAAATGTCTAGATCATATAAACTTCCTACCTGATCCACGGAATAAAGCGGGTCCTCCCATTGCAATGCAATCATATAAACAGCAGGCCCATTTTCTGCCGGGAAGACATTGATGGATTGTGTGGTGGATCCGTTACTAAACTGATGAACTCTTCCTTGTTCTTCCCAAGTACCGCTATTTAAAGGCAATTGAATAGTGGGATCGATTACTGGGTTAAAGGTCGATTCAAAGGATTTGATGCCAAAATTACCAGCAGAGGTAAAATAGGATACTCCTTCAGCAGTCACGTCATTGATGGCATTTGCGACTTTACCATCTCTAAAACTAGGTTCGGTCATATAAGATATGTCATCCACTAGAACATCACTTCCAGCGGCTGCTAAGTCCCGTATTCCTTGGGCAAAATCTCCTGCAGTAATTATTCCGGTACGGAAGGCCAACTCTGCTCCCGGAGCAATGTCATGGATGATTTGCATCATGGCACGACCTTCATCCGTGCCTGTTCCAAATCGACTTGGCAGATCTCTCAAGAAATAGATGCTTTCAGGTAAATCACCGTTTGAAATATCGGTCTCCAAGGTATTTACTCCTGCATCTGTTCGTGTAGCATAGCTATCCGAAAG